>NZ_JBNHGL010000645.1:0-213 GCF_059091245.1 Arthrobacter sp. Y3225116 | reverse complement strand
CGGCGGCGCGGGCGGCGGCGCGGTAGATCCGCTTGTCGAGTTCGGTCATCTTGCCGCCGCGGCTCACGCCGACCTTGATGACGCCGGCCTTGGCGCCCGTGTTGCCGATCCCCACGGTGATCTCGTGGATGAACACCTTCGCCAGGTAGTCCACCGACGCCCGTGCGAAGTGCGGTAGGGCGGTGTCGCCGCCCACGAAGCCGGTGCAGGCCA
>NZ_JBNHGL010000644.1:0-220 GCF_059091245.1 Arthrobacter sp. Y3225116 | reverse complement strand
GCTACGCGTCCGCTATGTGGTTCCCAGACAACAACCCGTTGTCGTCCAGGGAACAAACAATTGAATACAGTTCCAAGCACAAGCTTGTAACCAACAGGTTTGCCGCCGCCCCGCAGGGGGTTCGGCGCGCACGAAGGGTTACGGCGGTCATAGCGTGGGGGAAACGCCCGGTCCCATTCCGAACCCGGAAGCTAAGGCCCACAGCGCCGATGGTACTGCA
>NZ_JBNHGL010000643.1:0-229 GCF_059091245.1 Arthrobacter sp. Y3225116 | reverse complement strand
GCTACGCGTCCGCTATGTGGTTCCCAGACAACAACCCGTTGTCGTCCAGGGAACAAACAATTGAATACAGTTCCAAGCACAAGCTTGTAACCAACAGATTTGCCGCCAGGCAACCCCCACCATAGGGTTCCGGGCGCGCACGAAGGGTTACGGCGGTCATAGCGTGGGGGAAACGCCCGGTCCCATTCCGAACCCGGAAGCTAAGGCCCACAGCGCCGATGGTACTGCA
>NZ_JBNHGL010000642.1:0-248 GCF_059091245.1 Arthrobacter sp. Y3225116 | reverse complement strand
GGAAAGGACGCGGCCCCCACGCGGGCTGCCGCCGCCACGCGGGCT
The DNA here is from genome assembly GCF_059091245.1 of Arthrobacter sp. Y3225116. Lineage (NCBI taxonomy): Bacteria > Bacillati > Actinomycetota > Actinomycetes > Micrococcales > Micrococcaceae > Arthrobacter > Arthrobacter sp. Y3225116. Next base: position 203 of record NZ_JBNHGL010000642.1, on the reverse strand, counting down.
GCCGCCGCCACGCGGAGCACCGCCGCGCTGCCGGACGGTGTGGGGGTGTGGGGATAGCGGTACGGACTCAGTCATCGTCCCCGCCATCGTCCCAGTCATCCCCGTCATCGTCGTCGTAGTCCTGCGGCGGCGCCGGCTGGACCGGAACCGGCCCGTTGCCTTCCGGCGGCCGGCTAGGAGCGGACGGGGACGAGGGGGCGGCC
>NZ_JBNHGL010000641.1:0-249 GCF_059091245.1 Arthrobacter sp. Y3225116 | reverse complement strand
ACTGCTGGGTGGATGCCTCGGCGGCCGAGGCGCCGTCCGCCGGCTGCTGTGTGGCGGCAGTCTTCTCTGACGTCCGGGCGGCGGCCTCGTCGGTCCGCTGCGCAGCGGTCTGCTTGATCGAAGTCTTGGTCTGCGGCTTCTTGACCTCGGGAACCGGCAGCGGCGCGGGAGCCGGGCGGGTGGCCTTGGCCGCGGCGACGTACGTCGGTTTGGGCACGTCGACCGGCTGCCAGGGAGTGCCGGACGGCT
>NZ_JBNHGL010000640.1:0-250 GCF_059091245.1 Arthrobacter sp. Y3225116 | reverse complement strand
GCGCACAAAACCATAGATTGCTCTTCTGTAAGGTTTTGAATTACTGATCGCACTTTATCGTTTTGCATCTTAATGCGTTTTCTTAGCTTAAATCGCTTATATCTGGCGCTGGCAATAGCTGATAATCGATGCACATTAATTGCTAGCGAAAATGCAAGAGCAAAGACGAAAACATGCCACACATGAGGAATACCGATTCTCTCATTAACATATTCAGGCCAGTTATCTGGGCTTAAAAGCAGAAGTCCAA
>NZ_JBNHGL010000639.1:0-251 GCF_059091245.1 Arthrobacter sp. Y3225116 | reverse complement strand
ACTACTCCCCCGCCGCAAGCGCCGACGACCTGCGCCGGCAGCTGGCGGCCGCCGGGCCCAACCTCTGGGTGGCCGGGGAACGTGCGCTCGGCGGGCACGCCGGCAATGCCGCGCTCTCCGCGGCCGGCCAGAACATCTCCCGGTACTGCCCGGTGGCGGTTTACGACTGCGCCACCGGCCCGGGCGAGAACCCGGACACCAACTGGGCCATCGGCGTCGCGCAGCTGGCCGTGCTGGTGGCCCCCGCCTCG
>NZ_JBNHGL010000638.1:0-251 GCF_059091245.1 Arthrobacter sp. Y3225116 | reverse complement strand
CGCTGCCGTCCCGGTCCCGGCCCCCTCAAGGGTCCCGGGCCGGGCGGCCGGGCGCCGCCGTCGGGCATCCCGGGCCGCAGCGGCCACCTCGAGGGCCGGACCGAGAATGCGCCGCGCGGCCCGGAAGTTCTGCCGGTATTCCACCACCCGGCCCAGGTCCGTGACGGGCGCGGAGATCATCCCCACGATGGTCAGACCGGCGGCGATGCTGGCCGTGGGCACCGCCTGCCAGGTTCCGACCGCGGCCACGG
>NZ_JBNHGL010000637.1:0-252 GCF_059091245.1 Arthrobacter sp. Y3225116 | reverse complement strand
GACGTGAAGCTGTACGAGGCGCTCTCGCGTTCGACCGGCGTGCACATCATCGCCTCCACGGGACTTGGCCCCGAGGAGGAACTCGGCGGATACTTCCTGACGCCGCAGACCAACCCGCCGACCCCGTGGCCGGCGGAGAAGTTCGGTGACCTCTTCGCCAACGAGGTCACCGAGGGCATGGTGGTCCCGCGCGTTGAACGCCGGGCCGCTGCCGGGATCGTCGCCACCATGGCCGACCGCGCCGGGATGACC
>NZ_JBNHGL010000636.1:0-252 GCF_059091245.1 Arthrobacter sp. Y3225116 | reverse complement strand
GATGCAGATGGCGGCCACGCCCCAGCGATCGCCCGATTCCTGCAGCCGGCGGGCCAGCGTGCCGAGGATGCGGATGCCCGAGGCGCCCAGCGGGTGGCCGATGGCCACGGCCCCGCCCCAGGCGTTCACGATCGCCGGGTCGATGTCCCAGTTGTCGATGCACGCCAGCGACTGCGCGGCGAATGCCTCGTTGAGCTCGACGGCGGCGACGTCGGACCACCCGATGCCGGCCCGCCGGACGGCCTGGTTGGC
>NZ_JBNHGL010000635.1:0-255 GCF_059091245.1 Arthrobacter sp. Y3225116 | reverse complement strand
GGTTCGCTTGCCGCCGACTACACCGTGAACGAGCCGCGGGGCGTGGCCGTTGTGCTCACGCCTTGGAACGATCCGGTGGCGGTGGCCGCCGGGCTGCTGGGTGCCGCGCTGGCGACGGGAAACACGGTCCTGCACAAACCAAGCGAACGCTGCCCGCATCTGGGTGAGCTGCTCGGCCGGATTCTCTCGGAGGCGCTGCCGCCGCAGGTCATGACGACGCTGACCGGCGGCCCCGCGGTCGGGGCGGCGCTGGCC
>NZ_JBNHGL010000634.1:0-256 GCF_059091245.1 Arthrobacter sp. Y3225116 | reverse complement strand
CGGGGGCCGGCAGCATGACCGACGGATCCAGCAGCTCCGTGACGTGCTCGGTGCGCCCCAGCCGTGCCAGCCCGGCCGCGGCGAGCACCACGGCGTCGAGATCTGCGTGCTTTCCCTCGTGCCTTTCTTCGCCCGTGAGCCCCTTGACCCGTCCTAGCCGGGTGTCCACGTTGCCGCGGATATCCACCACGTCCAGGTCGGGGCGGGCGGCACGCAGCTGGGCTGCCCGGCGCGGGGAGCCCGTGCCGACCTTGGC
>NZ_JBNHGL010000633.1:0-258 GCF_059091245.1 Arthrobacter sp. Y3225116 | reverse complement strand
CGCGGCTCGCAAGGCCGAGGACGACGACGCCGCGCTGCCGCAGGCCCTGCATGCCCTCGGACATGCCCTGTGCGAGGCCGGCGACCCGGACGGGCTCACGGTCTTGGACGAGGCGATTCGGCTGGCGCACCTCTACGGGGCCCGGTGGTACGAGGCGGACTACAGCGACACGCGGGCGAGGGGGCTGTGGGCGCTGGAGGACGGCACGGCAGCGGTCTCGGCGGCGCTGCAGGCGGCCGATCTCTACTCGGCTGCCGA
>NZ_JBNHGL010000632.1:0-261 GCF_059091245.1 Arthrobacter sp. Y3225116 | reverse complement strand
TGATGCCGGCCAGCAGCTTGCGCAACCGCACCATCTCGGCGCGCAAGGTGGCGCCCTGGGCCCGCGGGTTGAGCTGGTCCGCCAGTTCCCCGGCCGTCAGGCCGGCGGGATGCAGGGCCAGCAGGGTGAGGATCTCCGTGTGCCGCTGCGACAACTCGATCCGCTGGCCGGCCAGTTCCAACAGCCCCTGGTCGCGTCCCATGATGCGGAGACCGGCCTTCGGGCCGGCTCCGGATTCGCCCACATATCTGAATACCACAC
>NZ_JBNHGL010000631.1:0-262 GCF_059091245.1 Arthrobacter sp. Y3225116 | reverse complement strand
AGCATCCGCGGGCTCGGCGGCGGCGGGCTTGGAAGCATCGGCGGGGCTGGCTGCGGGCTTGGCCGCATCCGCGGGCTTGGCGCCGTCCTCGGCTGCGGGAGCCTCGTCTGCGGCAGGCTCTCCGTCCTTCGCGTCGGGCGCCCCGGCAGCGGTTTTGGCCTTCTCCCCCGCGATTACGGAGGATCCGGCCCCGCCGGCGCGGTCTCCGCCGTCGTGCTTGGGGGCGTTCGCAATCCGGGCCCCCGCCTGACCGGATTCTGCC
>NZ_JBNHGL010000630.1:0-262 GCF_059091245.1 Arthrobacter sp. Y3225116 | reverse complement strand
GTCCGTTTGCCGCACGACGCCGGAACCGCCGCGGCCGCGGGCTGCGCGGCGACCTGCTGCCCGCCAACCTGCCCGGCCACCTGACCAGGTCCGAACAGTTCGAGCAGTGGGTCGCGGAGTCCGCCGAGCGGCTGGCGTACTTCTGGGGGGAGCGGGTCGAAGCAGCCCAATTCGTGGTCGAGGACATTCCGCCCCGCCTCGAAGAGCTGCTGGCCCGCGGCCAGGCCGCGCCCCTGGGCAGCTTCACGCCGGCCTCGCCGGG
>NZ_JBNHGL010000629.1:0-263 GCF_059091245.1 Arthrobacter sp. Y3225116 | reverse complement strand
AGGTTGGCACGCTGCGCGGCGGCGTGGACAACCGTCTGGTCCAGGCCATCCTCTGCCGCCGCGGTGTCCGGTCCCGCGGGGGCGCCGGCGGCCCCTGCGGCTGCGGGCGCCGGTTCGTCTGAGGGCGCCCCTTCATCGGCGGCCGCGGCGCCGTCGGACTCATCGTCCGGCAGGTAGAGGCTGGTCATGTCCAGGCTCTCGGCCCACCCGGCGCCGGCGGACACCGGTCCTGCCGGTTCGGGCTGCGCGGCCGGAACCGGGGC
>NZ_JBNHGL010000628.1:0-263 GCF_059091245.1 Arthrobacter sp. Y3225116 | reverse complement strand
GGGCGGGCTGGCCGCACCGGCCAGCGACCGCTGGCTGCTGGCCGCCAACTGCCAGGACCCGCTGCTGCCCCGCAACGTGGTACTCAGCCTCTCGCGGGACAACGGCCACTCGTGGCCGCACAAGCTCACCCTTTACGGGAGCGGTGCCAGCGGGCCGGCCGCGGTGCGGCTGCCGGACGGCCGCATCGGGGTGCTGTACCAGCGGCAGGGCGGCCGCGAGATCGTCTATGCCACGGCAGATCCGGGGCGGCTTGTGGCGGCCT
>NZ_JBNHGL010000627.1:0-263 GCF_059091245.1 Arthrobacter sp. Y3225116 | reverse complement strand
GGGCCAACCCGATCTGGGCGGCAACCCCGGCGCCCTGCCGGTCTTTCGGGACCCCGGCGCAGGCACGGCGGGCACGCACCGATTCCTCCAACGCCACCTGCACCCTGGCCTGCGCGGCCGCGGCGGCAGCCTTCAAACCCTCCAGCGCGGTAAGCTCCTCCACCAGTTCACGGTCCGGCGGGCCCAGGTCGATGCCCTCGAGGGCGGCAGCCGCAGCACGAACCGCCGCAGAACCCACCGGTGCCGCGGGCGGTCCGGGGTCC
>NZ_JBNHGL010000626.1:0-263 GCF_059091245.1 Arthrobacter sp. Y3225116 | reverse complement strand
ACCGGGGCCGTGGCCCGCGACGGTTCCCCGTCCCGCAGCGCACGGCGAAGGACGACGGCGGATCTCACCGCACTCGCGGTGGTCGCGTTGGGCGCGATATGGATCCACCCCTCCGCCGTCGGCAGCCTGCTGGTGCTCGGCGGGTTCTACCTGGGGCGCTTCGTCGTGCTCCGCCTGGCCCGGCTCTGGCGGAGCCGCCGCGCGCTTTTCTACGCGGCGGCGGGGCTGCTGGCGACCGCGGCGGCCGCCGCCGCGTTCATCCT
>NZ_JBNHGL010000625.1:0-264 GCF_059091245.1 Arthrobacter sp. Y3225116 | reverse complement strand
GCCGCCGCCACCCAGGCCGGCAGCGCCGGCTAGCAGGAGGCAGCGGGCCGCCGGCCGCATCCTAGCAAGGGTGCGGCCGGCTCCGTTCCTTAACCAGCGCCCGGTTCCGCCCGCCCTCTGAGATCGGCTGCTCAGATGACGCCCTTCTCAGCACTGGGAAGGGCGTTATCTGAGTAGTCGAGGGGGTGGGGTTGAGGGAGGGGTTTGGGGGAGGGGGTAGCCGGGCGCGGTGCCCGGCGCCCGTCGCGACCGGGAAGGCGATGC
>NZ_JBNHGL010000624.1:0-265 GCF_059091245.1 Arthrobacter sp. Y3225116 | reverse complement strand
GGTGCTGGCCACGGTGCCCCGCTGGCAGGCGGCCCTGGCGGAGCCCGGCGCCCACGTCCGCCCCGACGACTCGACGTGGTCGGTGCTGGAGTACGCCGCCCACGTCCGTGACGTCTGCCGCGTCTTCGATGCCCGGCTGCAGCTGATGCTCGGCCAGGACAACCCGGAGTTTGCCGACTGGGACCAGAACGCCGCGGCCGTGGAGGGACGGTACGCCGGCCAGGACCCGCGCGCCGTCGCGATCGTCCGGAAAAACCGCGAATGG
>NZ_JBNHGL010000623.1:0-265 GCF_059091245.1 Arthrobacter sp. Y3225116 | reverse complement strand
CCAGGCCCAGCGACTGCAGCGCCGACTGCGGCCGCTGGCCGAGGTCCGTGCCGACCGGTTCGATCCGCACGTAATGGGCGCGTTGTTCGGCGGCCAGCAGGTCCTCTTCCGGCTGGCTCAGGTCCAGCATCCAGGTCAGTTTCGGCTGGACGTCCACCGGTGCCTTGACCAGGCCCAGCGACTGCAGCGCCGACTGCGGCCGCTGGCCGAGGTCCGTGCCGACCGGTTCGATCCGCACGTAATGGGCGCGTTGTTCCGCGGCCAG
>NZ_JBNHGL010000622.1:0-269 GCF_059091245.1 Arthrobacter sp. Y3225116 | reverse complement strand
GTAGCCGCCGCCCACGACGGCCACCTTCAGGTTCTGGATTTCGGAAGTCTGCATTGTTCTGTGTTCCTTCACTGGACGCCGGTGCAGGCGTCCTCGGAGTGTGGGTGGGGTTGGAGTCCGCCGCCGCCGCCGTCGTCGGAGGTGGAGGCGGAGCCGACGCTTGACGCCGATAGGAGGTGCGGGTATCAGGCCTTGATGGAGAGGAAATCGGCCGGGTTGTCCTCGAGGAGGAGCTTGATGGTGGCGTCGTCGATGCCGGCGGCGCGCAT
>NZ_JBNHGL010000621.1:0-280 GCF_059091245.1 Arthrobacter sp. Y3225116 | reverse complement strand
CAGCGCCGCCCGCGGAGCGGGGGCTCCCAGCACCGCCGTCAGCGCCGGCCGCAGGAACATCTCGAACGAGACCAGGCAGCTGACCGGGTTGCCCGGGAACGCCAGGAAGACCGCGTCGCCGATCCGGCCGGCGCCCTGCGGCCCGCCCGGCTGCATCGCCACCGAGGCGAAGGCCACCCCTTCGGGCTCGAGCGCCTGCCGGACCACTTCGAAGGCGCCCTTGGAGATTCCGCCGGAGGTCAGCACCAGGTCGGCGCCGTGGCGGCGCAGGTCGTCGTCG
>NZ_JBNHGL010000620.1:0-285 GCF_059091245.1 Arthrobacter sp. Y3225116 | reverse complement strand
CGGGGCATCCGCGCGCTGGTCTTCCGCGGCGGGGACGGCCTGGATGAGCTGACCACCACGGGCCCCTCGTCGGTATGGGAGGTGCGCGGCGGCGCGGTGACGGAACACGACCTGGACCCGCTGGACCTCGGCATCCCCCGGGCAACGCTGGACGACCTGCGCGGCGGCGACGCCGCCGCGAATGCCGAAGTGGTGCGCCGCGTGCTCGCGGGGGACAAGGGGCCGGTGCGCGACGCCGTCGTCCTCAACGCGGCCGCCGCCCTGGTGGCCAACGACGCGACAGCC
>NZ_JBNHGL010000619.1:0-288 GCF_059091245.1 Arthrobacter sp. Y3225116 | reverse complement strand
ACCGTGGCCGAGGCGCTGGCCGCCGGCGGGGCCCTGGAGTATGAACTGGTCCGGATCAAGACCGAGGGCGACGTGCTGCGGGGGCCGCTGGCCCAGATCGGCGGAACCGGAGTCTTCACCGCCGCGCTGCGCGAGGCGCTGCTGGACGACCGCTGCGACGTGGCCGTGCATTCGCTCAAGGACCTGCCCACCGGCGTGGCCGAGGGGCTGCAGATTGCCGCCATTCCCGCCCGCGTGGACGTCCGCGACGCCCTCTGCGCGAGGGACGGGCTGACCCTGGCCGGGCTG
>NZ_JBNHGL010000618.1:0-288 GCF_059091245.1 Arthrobacter sp. Y3225116 | reverse complement strand
GGCCGGCGGCGGCAGGCGATGCGGCCGCGCAGCCGCTGGAAGACGTGCGGCGGCAGGTCCAGGGCGGCGGCGAAGTCCTGTTCTGAGGTGAAGCCGCCGCGCTTCTCCCTGACCTGGACGGCCTTTTTGGCAAGCGCACGCGAGAATCCGGGCAGCGTTTCGAGTTCGCGGGCGGTGGCCGCATTAACATCCACCGGTTCGAACGCAGCATCGGCCGTCGCCCGTGAGGCAACCGCCGGAAGTGCCGGCCTCCGGGCTGGTGGTCCGGCGGGGCCTGGCGCGCCCGGC
>NZ_JBNHGL010000617.1:0-289 GCF_059091245.1 Arthrobacter sp. Y3225116 | reverse complement strand
GCCGTCCGGCGTCGTCCCCGCCGATCAGGCCGAGAATGCGCACCCGGGCGCCGAGGGCGGCGAGGTTCATGGCCGTGTTGGCGGCGCCGCCCGGGGCGTACTCCCGCCTGGTCATGTCCACTACGGGGGCGGGGGCTTCCCGGCAGAACCGTTCGATCCGGCCGCTGAACCAGCCGTCCAGCATCACGTCGCCGACCACGGTGACCCGCGGTGCGGCCTCCGCCAGCCGGGACGGCAGCCAGCCGGCCAGCCCGGAGACGTCCGACAGGGGCGTGCTCATGGCCGCACC
>NZ_JBNHGL010000616.1:0-290 GCF_059091245.1 Arthrobacter sp. Y3225116 | reverse complement strand
CGGGGCCGACGATCGAGGTGTCCACGACCGGTGAGCCGGCGCGCAGCGCCGTCGCCAGCCGCTGGCCCACCACCAGGGCCGGGCTGTCGGCAGTTCCCTCGGGTACGAAACCGGCCGGCAGCTCGCCCAGTGCGACATCGTCGGCGGACAGGAGGGCGCCTGCCGGGAGGTCGGACGCGGCGACCACCACGGAGTCGGTGGGGCTCGGTGCAGGGGTTAGCTGCTGCACCACCAGTGCCGCGGCCGCACAGAGCAGCAGGGCGGCCAGCAGCCGGTAATGCCGGCGCAGC
>NZ_JBNHGL010000615.1:0-291 GCF_059091245.1 Arthrobacter sp. Y3225116 | reverse complement strand
CGGGAAGAACGCATCCGATGCCGCCACGGCGCCGCGGGCTCGCTCGGGCGCCCCGGAGCCCTGCACATTGGCCGCTCCCCCGGCAGCGTCGGCCCCGCCGTCGACCGCCACGCCGAGCGTATTGGCCCGCTCTACGGCCAGGCGGCAGGAATCCAGCCGGTTGACCTGCCCCATGCCGATGCCCACCGCGGCGCGGTTGGCCGCGACCAGGATGGCGTTGGACTTCGCCGCCCGAACAGCGCGCCACGCGAAGGCCAGATCCGCCAAGGTCGCCTCGTCGGCGGCCTCGCC
>NZ_JBNHGL010000614.1:0-295 GCF_059091245.1 Arthrobacter sp. Y3225116 | reverse complement strand
TGCGCCGCAGGCCCGGGGCCGGGCGCCGCGCAGCGGCCAGGTCGTGCCGCAGCCGGTCCCCGGCGATCAGTGCCGCGCCCAGAAGCAGGAACAGGGCCAGCGAGACAAAGGGACCCGTGAACGGTGTGACCACGGCGCCCGGAGCGACGGCGGTGGCCAGCAGCGATGAACCAAAGGAGGCCGCGAGGGTCAGGAACGCGCCGAGCCAGAGCAACCGTGCGCGGCCGGCCCCCTTGATTGGCAACCTAGGGGTTGCCTATTATGGACGGGTGGACACGGTCTTCCAAGCCTTAAG
>NZ_JBNHGL010000613.1:0-297 GCF_059091245.1 Arthrobacter sp. Y3225116 | reverse complement strand
AGCAGCACTGGCCCTGGGCCACCCTGCTGGTCAATGTCACCGGGTCGTTCATCCTCGGGCTCGTCGCCGGCGGCGTGGTGGGCCAGGAACCGGGCCCGGCGGAAACATGGCGCCTGGCCGAGCCTTGGCGTCTGGCGCTGGCCAGCGGCCTGGCCGGCGGACTGACCACTTTCAGTTCCTTCACCGTCGCCACGGTTAAGCTGTGGGCAGAGCGCCGCACACGGGCCGCCGTCGTCAATTGTGCGGCCAACCTGCTGCTGGGCACCGGCGCCGCCGCGCTCGGACTCGGGGCGGCCG
>NZ_JBNHGL010000612.1:0-305 GCF_059091245.1 Arthrobacter sp. Y3225116 | reverse complement strand
CAGCTCGGCCAGCAGGGCCAGCGCGGCCGCGAACGTCTGCGGAGAGTCCACCCGGTAGGCCGCGGCGGTGTCTCCCGGCCCCACCTTGACGCCGACGTCGGAGCCCCGCAGCACGGCGAAGGCATGTTCGTCGGTCACGTCGTCGCCGGCGAAGAACACGGCGGTCGCGCCGGTGAACGAGCGCAGCAGCCCGAGGCCCTGGCCCTTGTCGGCGCTGAGCACCGACGTCTCGAGCACGCGCTTGCCGTCGCTGAGGTACAGCCCGCGGACCTCCTGGAGTGCGGCGCGGGCGCGCTCCGTGGCCG
>NZ_JBNHGL010000611.1:0-310 GCF_059091245.1 Arthrobacter sp. Y3225116 | reverse complement strand
GCCAGCGGACTGCCCGACGGCAGCCCCGCACGGGTTCCGGACGCCAGCAGGTAGGTCTGCCCGGGACCGGGGACGCGGCGGGCGACCCGTTCGGGGAAGGCCAGCGCCACCACGAAGCCGGCATGCTCCGCCGCGCCCACCTCTTCGGTGGGAGGCACGACGGCGGTGGCCTCCTGCCGTGCGATGCCCTCCAGCCGCTGTGCCTCCTCCCGCCAGCGCCGGGCGGCCGGGTCGCCGCGGCCTGCCGAACGCAGCCGGGACAGCAGCACCGTGAGGTCGGCCCCGGGTGCCCGCTCCTCGCCGGAGACGA
>NZ_JBNHGL010000610.1:0-310 GCF_059091245.1 Arthrobacter sp. Y3225116 | reverse complement strand
CGTTAGGCTGGTCCACATGCCCACCCTGCCCGGCGGCGGCAGAGCCTTCCGCCCGCCCAACTCCGCCCTGGCGGCAGGACGCGCGGACGAGGCCGCCATCGCCGTCGTCCGCCATTTCGGCCAGCGTTTGCTGGGCCTTCCGTTCACTGTGCTGGGCGCGGTCCGCCAGCCCTCCCCCGGGCGCGGCGGGCCGTGGCACTACTGGTGGCAGGCCCACTTCCTGGACTGCCTGGTGGATGCCGGGTGGCGGGAGCTGCGCCGCGGCCAGCATTACGACGGCGGCGACGGGCCGAGCGCCGGCCGTCTCGCC
>NZ_JBNHGL010000609.1:0-311 GCF_059091245.1 Arthrobacter sp. Y3225116 | reverse complement strand
GGAGGCGCCGGCCAGCGCGGGTGCGTCGGACGGGGCCGCCGCCACCACCCCGAGCCCGTCGGGCTCGCCCGCGCCGAGCAAGCCGGCGGCGGCGGCGCCGTCGTCGGCCTTCCACAGCACCGGAACGGCCCGCGCCAGGACTGTGGTTTCGGCAGGCTCTTCGAACCCGTTGCCGCTGCTGAGCACGATGTCCACCAACTGGCCCGGTGACACCAACTGGACGGTGGAGGGGTCTGCGGGGCGCACGGGCACGGCCACCGTCCCCGGCGGCGCCCCGGTCAGCAGGCCGGGGCCGACGATCGAGGTGTCCA
>NZ_JBNHGL010000608.1:0-312 GCF_059091245.1 Arthrobacter sp. Y3225116 | reverse complement strand
CTGCCGGCAGCAGGCGCAGGAGCGTCTCGATGACGTCCCCGCGGTGCACCATGCGGCAGTGGTTGACCTGGGCGTACTCGTTGATGCCCGGCCACGGGTCGCGGGCGATGAGCTCGCCATTGGCCTGGTAGACCTCGATGGCCTCGGAGGGGGCGGAGACCTTTTCGAACTCTTCGAACACGCCCCACTTGCGCAGCACCTCGACGGTCGGCGGGCGCAGGCCGATGCCGGCCCCTACTTCACCAAGCTCGGGGGCCTGCTCGTAGACGTGCACGTCGGCGCCGAGCTGCAGCAGTGCCAAGGCAGCGGAAG
>NZ_JBNHGL010000607.1:0-314 GCF_059091245.1 Arthrobacter sp. Y3225116 | reverse complement strand
AACCGACCAAGCGGGCGCCTTCACGCCGGCGGCCCGGCAGATGCCGGCGATCAGTTCGCCGACCGGCCGGGGCTGGCCGTTGGTGACCACCAGGGCCTGGCCGTGGGCCTGGTCCATCCGTTCGAGCGCACGGACAATCGCGGCCGCGGCGTTGTCGATATAGGTGGTGTCGATCAGGGCGGCGCCGTTGTCCAGCAGCGGCAGCCGGCCGGCCCTGGCCCGCGCCATGACGCGTTCCACCAGCTGGGTGTCGCCGGGGCCCCAGACGATGTGGGGGCGCACGGCGGCGACCCGGAAGCCGGGGGAGTCCGCGG
>NZ_JBNHGL010000606.1:0-318 GCF_059091245.1 Arthrobacter sp. Y3225116 | reverse complement strand
CGCGCCGGAACCATAGTCGCAGACCACCACGGCGTCGCTGCCGGCGAGCGCGTCCGGCACTGCTGCGGCCAGCTGCTCCTGCGCCGCTTCCGGCACCCGCTCCGTGCGCTCGTCCAGCCGCAGCATGATCTGGTCGCCGCCGATGATGCGGTACTTGGTGGTGGTCAGGACGTCTTCGTGTTCCACCAGCCCCGAGATGTCCACCCCCGCACCCTGCAGGAGGGCAGCCAGCCGCCGTCCGGCGTCGTCCCCGCCGATCAGGCCGAGAATGCGCACCCGGGCGCCGAGGGCGGCGAGGTTCATGGCCGTGTTGGCGGC
>NZ_JBNHGL010000605.1:0-318 GCF_059091245.1 Arthrobacter sp. Y3225116 | reverse complement strand
GTTTGCGGCCCCAGAACGGCGGGTCGGGCAGTTCGAGGTCGTAGCCGAAGGTGTCGAAGCCGATGCGGCCGCCCTGCTCGTAAATCCAGTCGTGCGGCGTGATCGGTGCGTTCAGGCCGTCGTCGGCGTGGCCGAAGAGGACGCGATCCAGCGGGAGGCCCTCCTCGTTGAAGATGTTCACGGCGGGCTCGGGGTCGATGGCCAGATGCGTGAGGATCGGGACCCCGGTGAGGACGGCGGCGCGGGCGGCGGCGCGGTAGATCCGCTTGTCGAGTTCGGTCATCTTGCCGCCGCGGCTCACGCCGACCTTGATGACGC
>NZ_JBNHGL010000604.1:0-319 GCF_059091245.1 Arthrobacter sp. Y3225116 | reverse complement strand
CGCGCTGTTCGCCGTTCACGGCCAGCAGCACGGAGACCACGCTGTCACCGGCCTGCGGGGCGCCGCCGGCGAAGGCACCGAGCAGCGAACGGTCGGTGAGCTGCTGCTGCAGGGCGGCCACGCCCGCTTCGTCCAGCGGCCACGGCCACCACAGCTGTCCTGACGCCGGTTCCCAGGCTGATTCATTCATAACCTCAACGCTAGCAACCTCTGATCAGTCCGGCAGTGTTGCCCCGGCCAGGAAGGCCGCCAGCAGGGCATGGCCGCGGTCCGTGTCCTGCGGGCGGTGGTGCCCTCCGGCGTGGCGGTGGACGGCGCC
>NZ_JBNHGL010000603.1:0-325 GCF_059091245.1 Arthrobacter sp. Y3225116 | reverse complement strand
CGGCCCGGCGCTTGGCCGCTGCCCGGCGCTCGGTCGCCGCCCGGCGCTTGGTCGCTGCTGCTGCCGCCGCTGGGCCGTCGCTCCAAAATCATTCTCTAAACGTTAGACGTTTGATGTCTGCGCACCAAAATGGTTGGGCCGCGGGCCGGTCGGTCGGACCCTGCAGCCGGCGCGAGCACCGCCGTCGCAACTTTGGGGGACGGCGTGCCGCTCCCCCCGCCGCAGCCCGCAGAGGGAGCTTCGCCCTCGTATGTTTCGGGAACGCGTTGGGGCGACGCGATCAACGGCACCGGCACCTCGGGCGGCGCAAGGCTGCCCGGGGTGC
>NZ_JBNHGL010000602.1:0-328 GCF_059091245.1 Arthrobacter sp. Y3225116 | reverse complement strand
GACTGGGCCGGCAGGCGACGGCCGGGCGGGCCGCCCCGGGGTGGCAACCGTGAAGCGCCGCCGGCCGGCGGTAGTCTCATAGGCAGAGAGGCCAGCGGTACAGAAAGAGGCGACGGACGTGGCAGTCGAAGACGTGAAATCCGGCGGAGACGAACGCAGGGCACGGACAGCGCCGGGAGAAGCCCCTGGCGCTGAACCGGAGCGCGCCCCCGCGCCTCCGGTCCCCGCGGTCAACGGCCGGTTTCGGGACGGCGCCAACCCGCTGCCCATGCGCCGGCCCAGCCGGCTCCCGGATTTGAGCGCCGTGACGAACGGCCACGGCGCCGAG
>NZ_JBNHGL010000601.1:0-332 GCF_059091245.1 Arthrobacter sp. Y3225116 | reverse complement strand
GCCTCCTGCAGCACGACCCCGATGCGGGCACGGAACGACGGCGCCGCCCGGTACGGGTCGACGCCGAGCACGGCGGCGCGGCCGGAGGTCGGCTTCCGGTGGCCCTCCATCATCTCGATGGTGGTGGATTTACCGGCCCCGTTGGGCCCGAGCAGCGCGTACGTTTCGCCCGTGCGGATCTGCAACGTGATGCCGTCCACGGCGCGGAAAGTTCCGCCGCCGGCACGGGGGTACTCCTTCACCAACCGGTCGAGGACGACGGCGGTGCCCGGCGGGGCAGGATCGGAGGCGGCTGGCTCCGGGCGGCCGGGGGCCGGCGCGCCCGGGGCGTC
>NZ_JBNHGL010000600.1:0-333 GCF_059091245.1 Arthrobacter sp. Y3225116 | reverse complement strand
GGGCGGCGGCCCGGACTGCGTGACGCTGATGGAAGGGCCCAGGTCGGTGGGCCCGGGCTCGCGCAGGGTCGCGGCCAGTGCGGCGCCTCCGGCGCCCAGCCCGAGCAGCACGGCCAGCGTCACCAAGACGGTGCGGATGGCGGTACGAGGCATGACACCAGTATCCACGGCGCAGATGAGACCAAGATGAGAACCCGGCCCTGCGGCGCAACGGGCCGCGTCAGCCGGCGGTCAGTCGGGGCTGTCGGCCGCGGCGTCCGCGGCCCGGCGGGCGATGTCCGCCTCGACCGTCCGGCCCAGGGCGTCCAGCGCCGAGGCCAGCCCCAGCTGCGC
>NZ_JBNHGL010000599.1:0-334 GCF_059091245.1 Arthrobacter sp. Y3225116 | reverse complement strand
CCCGGGCGCCTGGGCCGCCGTCGCCGTCGGCGGCTTCGCGGGCGCCGAGGCGCGCTACCTGCTCGGCGTCGCCTTCCCTGAAGGCGGCTCCATCCCGTGGACCACGCTGGCCATCAACGTGGCCGGCAGCCTGCTGCTGGGCGTCCTCACGGCCCTCTGGACCGAACGTCCCGGCACCGCATTCTGGCTCCGGGCAGCGCTGGGCCCGGGGCTGCTCGCCTCGTTCACCACGTTCTCCGCCGTTGCGCTGGCCGTCGACCAGTTGGCGGCGCAGGGCCGCCACGCCGACTGGCTGCTGTATCTGGGCCTGTCCCTGGCCGCGGGCCTGGCCGCC
>NZ_JBNHGL010000598.1:0-334 GCF_059091245.1 Arthrobacter sp. Y3225116 | reverse complement strand
ACCAGCACGGACGGCAGGCCCACGGCGGCTATCTCGCACACCGTGGCCGCGCCGGCGCGGGCCAGCAGCAGGTCGGCCGCCGCGTAGACATCCTGCATGCCGTCCACAAATTCCACCTGGTGGTAGCCGGGAGCGGCGAGCAGTTGACCGTCGGCGTCCCGCAGCGCCTTGTTCCGCCCGGTGATGTGCAGCACCTGGACGCCTGCCGCGGCGAGCTCCTGCAGGGATGCGCCGATGGTGCGGTTGATGCTCAGCGCGCCCGAGGAGCCGCCGGTGACGATGAGGGTCGGCCGGTCCGGCGCCAGTCCCAGCCGCCGGCGCGCGGCTTCGCGGG
>NZ_JBNHGL010000597.1:0-335 GCF_059091245.1 Arthrobacter sp. Y3225116 | reverse complement strand
CGGGACGGGTTCTCCAGCGCCGCTGCGGCCGCAGCCGCGAGCGCGTCGGCCGACTCCCCCTGCAGCACGGGAGGCGACCGGTAGTACCCCTCCCCAAGCTGCATCACCACGGGGACCCCGATGCCGATGGCCTGCAGTTCGCTCATGGCCAGGATGCCGGCCGCCTGGCCGATCACCACGTGCGCCGACGCGAGCCAGCGCAGATACGCGGGCTTGGGCATCTTCGGCACCATCACGACGCCGAGCTCCGCCGCCCGGGAGGCGCCGCCGCCCCACTCCAGCCCCTGCAGCTCCACCTCCGCGCCGGCGGCCACCTGCAGGGCCCGCACCAGCTC
>NZ_JBNHGL010000596.1:0-339 GCF_059091245.1 Arthrobacter sp. Y3225116 | reverse complement strand
GGCTGCCTGGAGGCGCTCGCCGGCGCGCCCGCCCTGGCGGCCGTGCTTGCGGCCGGGGGAAAGAAGGCCGAAAGCAGCCAGGACGTGATCGAACTGGTCCGCGCCGGCGACCCGCAGGCGATCCAGGCGGTGCGCCAGGCCGGACGGGACATCGGCGACGTGCTGGCCACCTGCGTGAACCTGATCAACCCGTCGGTCATCGTAATCGGCGGGCGGCTGGCACAGGCGGGCGAACACCTGCTGGCCGGGATCCGCGAAGTGGTCTACCGGCGCTCGCTGCCGCTGGCGACCGAGCATCTGCGGATCGCCCCGTCCGTAGCCGGGCAGCGCGCCGGCGTG
>NZ_JBNHGL010000595.1:0-340 GCF_059091245.1 Arthrobacter sp. Y3225116 | reverse complement strand
CAGCGGGGCCCGGCCGCCGTCGGCCGGCACGGGTTCCTCCTGAGTTTCCGCGGTCGCCGGAGCTACCGCGGGGGCGGCCACCGGGGCCGCCGCCGCAGGCGCGGCAGGCGCCGGCGCGGGCGGGAGGGTCGCCACGGCAACCCGGCCGGTCTTTGGTTTGCGGGTGCGCTTGGACCCCGCCGACCCGCCGGGAGTGCCGTAGCCGATCAGCACGTTGCCCGACCCGGACTCCGCCGGTTCCTGGATTCCGGCGCGCTCCTCCCTCCGGTAGGCCTCGCCGTCGGGGTGTGCGGCGCCTGCCCCGGCGCGGTCCGGGTCGGGAGCGTCTCCCGCCGCGACC
>NZ_JBNHGL010000594.1:0-345 GCF_059091245.1 Arthrobacter sp. Y3225116 | reverse complement strand
GCCGGCGGGAACCTGCCCTGCGTTGGCGGGGGTACTTGCCCTGCGCCGCGCGGCGCTTTCCATGGCCGGAAGGTAAGCTGGTTGTCGAATCGTTTCAACGGGGACACGGGACCGGCGGATCGAGCGGCCCCTCGGCACGGGCGGCCCATTCGCCCGGCGACAACCGGCCTCACCGGCCGGCCCGGCGGCAGCGCAGCGAAGGAGTTTTGTGGCAGAGCAGGCACGCGGCGACGACGACGGCCAGCCCGGAATGCGGCGGGATACCGTCGCGGTGATCGTGCGCAGTGTCGGCGGCTCCGTGGTGCTGGTGGACAATCCCGGCGGGCCCCGGCTGCCCGCGACGCC
>NZ_JBNHGL010000593.1:0-352 GCF_059091245.1 Arthrobacter sp. Y3225116 | reverse complement strand
AGTGGCCGCGCTCGGTGCGGCCGCCCGTGCGCTGGAGGAACGGACCGCGCCGGTACTTGCCGCCGCGCAAAACACCCTGGCCGCCGCGGCCATGGAACTGGCCGAAGCCATCCTGGGCCATGAATTGTCCGACGGCGCGGCCTCCGCCCGTTCGGCCCTCACCCGGGCACTGGCCGGGGTGGATGCCTCACGCGTGCACACCGTGCGGATGAATCCGACCGACCTGACCATGCTGGCGCCGGAGACGCGGCAGCAGGCCGGTGTGAGCTTCAGCCCCGATTCGTCGCTCGCGCCCGGGGACGCCGTCACCGAATTCGCCGATGGCTTCCTGGACGCGCGGATCGGCGCCGCG
>NZ_JBNHGL010000592.1:0-352 GCF_059091245.1 Arthrobacter sp. Y3225116 | reverse complement strand
CGCCGCCTACTACCCCGCCCCGCGCCCGGTCGACGAGGTGATCGCCGCCGTCGGGCTGGAAGAAAAGGCCGGCGCACGGATCGGCGCCCTCTCGGGCGGCCAGCGCCGACGGCTGGACGTGGCCATGGGCCTGATCGGCAATCCCGAACTGTTGTTCCTGGACGAACCGACGACCGGCTTCGACCCGGAGGCCAGGCGGTCCTTCTGGGAGCTGATCCGCCGCCTGGGTTCCGACGGCACCACGATCGTGCTCACCACCCACTACCTCGACGAAGCCGAGCAGCTGGCGGACCGGCTGGGCGTCATCGCCGCCGGCCGGCTGGTGGCCGAAGGCACGCCCGCAACGATCGGC
>NZ_JBNHGL010000591.1:0-353 GCF_059091245.1 Arthrobacter sp. Y3225116 | reverse complement strand
GCCGCCGTGGCCCGGCTGCTGCTGGCGGAGGGCCACGGCGTCCGCACCTTCCAGCGCCGCCCCGCCGCCGGCGTCGGCTCCGCCGTCGGGACCGTCCTCGGATCGCTGACGGACGCCGGCGCCGTCGCCCGGGCCGTCGAGGGAGTCGACGCCGTCATCCACCTGGCCGCGAAAGTTTCCTTCACCGGCCCGTGGAGCGAGTTCGTCGCCACCAACATCGACGGCACGCGCACCCTGCTGGACGCGGCGAGGTCCGCCGGCGTGCGCGACGTGGTGTTCGTGTCCTCCCCCTCGGTCGCGCATGTGGGCGAGGCGATTGCCGGCGCCGGCGCGGGCACGGCGGACCCGGACCG
>NZ_JBNHGL010000590.1:0-359 GCF_059091245.1 Arthrobacter sp. Y3225116 | reverse complement strand
AGGGCGTGCGCGTTGAAGGCTCCAGCCCGTCCCTGTTTGTCCGGACTGATGAGGTGCGGCAGCTGCGGCGTGGAGACACGCTGACCATCGGTGAGGAAAATTTCTGGGTAGATCGGGTTTCGCCGGATGATGGCGGAAGTTGTCATCTCTGGCTTGGACGGGGCGTACCGCCTGCCGTTAACCGTCGCCGCTGAAAGGGGGATGTATGGCCATAAAAGGTCTTGAGCAGGCCGTTGAAAACCTCAGCCGTATCAGCAAAACGGCGGTGCCTGGTGCCGCCGCAATGGCCATTAACCGCGTTGCTTCATCCGCGATATCGCAGTCGGCGTCACAGGTTGCCCGTGAGACAAAGGTACGCC
>NZ_JBNHGL010000589.1:0-365 GCF_059091245.1 Arthrobacter sp. Y3225116 | reverse complement strand
CAGGCCGCGCCGGCGGTGTGCCGCGTCTGCGGCACCCTGCTCGGCAGCGGGGCGGAACGCAAGGTCGGCCGGTGCCACAATTGTCCCCCCACCTATGAGGAGTCGACGTTCGAGGCGCTGCGCGAGTGGCGCAAGGAGACGGCCAGCGAAGCCTCGATGCCCGCCTTCGTGATCTTCACGGATGCCACCCTGGTGGCCATCGCCGAAGCCCGGCCCCAGTCATTGCAGGAGCTGTCCAAGCTGGCCGGCGTGGGGCCGTCCAAACTGGAGCGTTACGGCGAGGATGTGCTGCGCGTCCTGGCCGCGAACTGAACCTGGGCCGGCCGGCCCGGGCAAGCGCGCGCTCAGGCCGCCGGGGCCAGCAC
>NZ_JBNHGL010000588.1:0-366 GCF_059091245.1 Arthrobacter sp. Y3225116 | reverse complement strand
GACCGCCGCGACGCCGGCTGTCTACGCGGCGATCGACGCCCGCTCGCTCGAACTGCAGGCCGCGCTGACCGCCGCCCTGTCGAAGGCCGGCGTGGACCACAGCATCCAGACCGCGGGGAACCTGTTCAGCGTGGCCTTCGGCACCTCGGCCAACGGCGTCCACAACTACGCCGACGCTCAGGGCCAGGAAGCCTTCCGCTACGCCCCCTTCTTCCATGCCATGCTCGACGCCGGCGTCTACCTGCCGCCGTCGGTGTTCGAAGCGTGGTTCCTCTCGGCAGCGCACGACGACGCCGCGATGGAGAAAATCTTCGCCGCGTTGCCGGCGGCCGCGCGGGCTGCCGCGGCCGCCACGCCGCCGGCCTG
>NZ_JBNHGL010000587.1:0-367 GCF_059091245.1 Arthrobacter sp. Y3225116 | reverse complement strand
GGCGCTGCCGGCGCCCGGCGGCGTAGGGCACGGCGGCGGCCAGCAGGGACATGGCGCTGAAGACCAGGAAGAACCACATGCCCGTCAGCAGGGCCAGCGCGAGCCCGGCGAGCAACGGAAGCCCGGCCAGCAGCAACGCCGTCCTGGCCCGTGGCTCCGGAGGCTTTTCGGCCACGGGCACCGGATCGGCCAGGTCCGTGTCAGGCCGGAACGGTTCGTCCGGTTCGCTGCCTACGACCAGCCGCAACCGGCTGCCGCCGATCCGCACGCTGCGGCCGGCCCGCAGCACGACCTGCCTGGTGCGCCGGCCACGCCAGACGATGCCGTTGGACGACCCGGCGTCGCGCAGCATCACCTGGCGGTCGGT
>NZ_JBNHGL010000586.1:0-367 GCF_059091245.1 Arthrobacter sp. Y3225116 | reverse complement strand
GTGTGCCGGCCCGGCTGGCCGAGCACCTGTACTACAGCGCCCTGACCCTGGTCATCGCCGCGGCCATCGCCGTGCCGCTGGGGCTGTTCGTCGGCCACACCGGAAGGGGGCGCATCGCCGTCGTCGGCATTGCCAGCGGCCTGCGGGCCATGCCCACGCTGGGCCTGTTGACCCTGTTCGTCATCCTGATGGGCCTGGGCCTAATGCCGCCGATCTACGCCCTGGTGATCCTGGCCATCCCGCCGCTGCTGGCCGGCACCTACTCGGGGATCGCCGCCGTCGACCGCCAGCTGGTGGACGCCGCCCGGGCGGTGGGCATGACCGAGTGGCAGGTCCTGTTCCGCGCCGAATTGCCCAACGCGCTGCC
>NZ_JBNHGL010000585.1:0-368 GCF_059091245.1 Arthrobacter sp. Y3225116 | reverse complement strand
ACCGCTGCGGACCTGGAGCTGCTGCGCGGGCACCTGGAGTCGATGGCCGCGGCGGACGCCGCCGGCGACGCGGATGCCTTCGTCGAAGCCGACCGGTTGTTCCACACGGTGGTCCTCAAGGCGTCCGGCAACATCCTCTTTCCGGCGGTCTTCGTGCCGATGGGCCGGGTGCTGGCCGACGCGCGGCGGGAAGCGTTTGGGGCGCGGGCCGTCCGCACGCGCACCCTCGCCATGCACCGCAGGGTGCTCGCCGCCGTCGAAAGCGGGGACTCCCCAGGAGCCCGCCAGGCGATGGAGGACCACGTGGACCAGGTCCAGGACGACCTCGACGGCAATGCCGCCGGCCCGGCGAAGGCCCCCGCGGTGCG
>NZ_JBNHGL010000584.1:0-368 GCF_059091245.1 Arthrobacter sp. Y3225116 | reverse complement strand
GCCATGCAGGTGCGCATCCTGCCGCAGGTGGTGGAAGCCGCCCAGCTCGAGGTCCCGGCGCTCCCGGGCCTGCTGCCGCTGGGCCTGCGCGAGACCGACCTGGGCCCCGAGATGCTGGACGTCGTCCGCGGCGAGCACCACCTGATCGTGATGGGCGACGAACAGTCCGGCAAGACCAACCTGGTCCGTTCCCTGGTCGCCTCGCTGGTGGCGCAGTACCCGTCCCGGGACCTGGTCTTCGCCGTCTTCGATCCCCGCCGGGCGCTGGCCGACGTGGTCCCGGACGCCTACCTGGGCGGCTACGCGCCGAGCGCCGCCCAGGCCGAGCCGCTGGCCAACGCGATCGCCTCGGAACTGGCCAAGCGGAC
>NZ_JBNHGL010000583.1:0-371 GCF_059091245.1 Arthrobacter sp. Y3225116 | reverse complement strand
GCACCTCGCGGGCCGGCACCCCGCCGGGTCCCGGCCGCCGCCGGCGTCAGGTCAGTCGTGCTTGGTGCCGAAGACGATCTCGTCCCAACTGGGCACGCTGGAGCGCTTCGGTTTGATGGAGCGCTTGGGCGGTTCCGGCGCCGGATCATCCCGCACCGTGTCTTTGGCCCCGGGCTCGGGATCGGCGGCGGTCTCCTCGCCGGCCTGCGCCGGCCGGGCCTGGTCCGCGGCCGCTGTGCGGCCGTTTTCCACGGTTTTCAGCGGTGCTGTGGAAGGACTGACGAACTCAATCCGGTCATCCACCGGGGCGCCAGTTTCCTGCGCGCCGCCCGCCGCCAGGCCTGCGTCGGCCTCGTCCCCGGTAAGGTCGC
>NZ_JBNHGL010000582.1:0-372 GCF_059091245.1 Arthrobacter sp. Y3225116 | reverse complement strand
CCCGCGAGACGCTCTCCTACCTCCGCGGCGTGAGCGTTGAAGCGATGGGTGAAGGCCTGCTGGCCGAGTACTGCCGCAGCCACGGCGCCGGCGTGGTGCCGGCGTCCGGGACAGTCGACGCTGCGCAGAACCAACAGGCCGGCATGGTCGCGCCGGCAGTTTCCACCCAGCCCGCAGCCCAAGCAACGATCCCCACCCAGCCGACCACCGGCGTCGTGCTTCCCGGACAATCCGTACCGGGCACTCCTGCCGGCGGGACAGCGACTGGTGTGGCCGCCACAGCAGCGGCCGCCACAACCGCGTCCAACGCAGTGCGCGGCGAGAGCGAACAGCTGCAGCCGGGCCTCCAGGCGCCGGTCGCCGCACAGTCGG
>NZ_JBNHGL010000581.1:0-373 GCF_059091245.1 Arthrobacter sp. Y3225116 | reverse complement strand
GGCGCCGCGGTCTCCGCCGCCGCCATGGCCGGTGCGCTGGTGGTGGCGGGGGGAATCTACGCGATCTCGTACCGCTCCAGCGCGGTGTCCGGGGCGGCCGGCTCGCGGCTGATCCTGGTGGGCATCGGCTTCGCCGCGGTGATGCAGGCGCTGGTCAGCTACCTGCTGACCCGCACGGATATCCGCACCGCCCAGGGGGCGCTGGTCTGGCTGAACGGGTCGCTGAACTCCAGCAATTGGGACCGGGCAGCGGTCCTGGTGGCGGGGCTGTGCGTCCTGTTCGTGGCCGTGGCACTGTTGGCCCGCAGCCTGCACGGCCTGGAAATGGGCGACGACGCCGCTGCCGCGCTGGGTGTCCGGGTGGCGCCGGCCC
>NZ_JBNHGL010000580.1:0-376 GCF_059091245.1 Arthrobacter sp. Y3225116 | reverse complement strand
GGCGCTGGATTTCGACGGCGTGCTGGCGCCGATCGTGCCGCGGGCCGAGGACGCCCGTCCCCTGCCGGCCTCGGCAGCCGCCGTGGCCGCGCTGGCGGCGCTGCCGGGGACGTCCACCGCCTTCATCTCCGGCCGGGCGCTGGCCAGCCTGCGCGCCGTCGCCTCCCCGGACGACCGGACCCTGCTCATCGGCTCGCACGGCGGCGAGGTCTTCACCGGACCGGACAGCCCTCCCTTGGTGCTGGACGACGCGCAGCAGCAGGCGCTGGCGGCGGCCACCGCCGTCGTCGAAAACGTAGTGGCCGCCCATCCGGGCACCCGGCTGGAAGCCAAGCCGGCCGGCGTCGTGCTCCATACCCGCACCGCCGCCGACGAC
>NZ_JBNHGL010000579.1:0-376 GCF_059091245.1 Arthrobacter sp. Y3225116 | reverse complement strand
GGCCCTCGAGTCGTCCGGCGACCAGGACGGCGATGGCCGCAGCCGCCCCGCCGGCGGACCCGACGACGGGACCGGGCCGTGACAGTACCCGGCAGCCGCCCTGCCCGCCCCGGCGATCCGGTTCGAGCTGCATCGGGAGGCCGGCCGGGGATCGACCTGAACAGCGATCTTGGAGAATCGGTCGACGGTCGGCTGATGGGCGACGACGCCGCGATGTTTCCGCTGATCACCAGCGCGAACATCGCCTGCGGCTACCACGCCGGCGACGACGAGACGATGCTGGCCAGCTGCCGCCGCGCCGTGGAGCACGGGGTGGCGGTGGGCGCGCACGTTTCCTATCGGGACCGGGCCGGGTTTGGCCGCCGGAGCCTGGACG
>NZ_JBNHGL010000578.1:0-378 GCF_059091245.1 Arthrobacter sp. Y3225116 | reverse complement strand
CTGCGGCGACGCCCGCCGTCTTCGTCGTCCTCGTCCGACTCGTCGGCGGCGGCCGGTTCCGGCTTGGCGGCGACGGCGGACAGGTCCGGGGCATGGAAGAGCAGGGATACCGGCGAGGAGGGGATCGTGAACGGATCGGCCCCAAGTCCCGCGTCGGCGGAGGTTTCTTCGGCCGGGTCTCCCCCGGCGGCGGACTGCTCCGCTTCGGTGGCGGCCTGCTCAGGCGTGGCGGCGGCGGTGTCCTCGACTGCAGGGGCGGCGGCGGCCGCGGTGGAACGACGACGGCGGGCGGGCGCCTTCGCGGGCTGCTCCCCTGCCGTGTTTTCGGCTTCGGTTTCCGTCCCGGCGGCGTGTCCGGCGACGGCTTCGGCGGCGTCT
>NZ_JBNHGL010000577.1:0-378 GCF_059091245.1 Arthrobacter sp. Y3225116 | reverse complement strand
GCCAATGTGCAGGGCTCCGGGGCGCCCGAGCGAGCCCGCGGCGCCGTGGCGGCATCGGATGCGTTCTTCCCGTTCGCCGACGGCCTGCAGATCCTCCTCGATGCCGGCGTCCGCGCGGTAGTGCAGCCCGGCGGTTCTGTCCGGGACGAAGAAGTCGTGGCAGCGGCCGACGCGGCCGGCATCACCATGTACTTCACCGGGGCGCGCCACTTCTTCCACTGACGAGTCCGGCAAGAACAAGGGCAAGATGCTCGAAGCTTGGCCTTAGCCCTACCATTCCTCCCACGGGGCGGCGGGGCCGGGTCGACGGGCGAGAATCCTTGCCGGCAAGGTGCCGGGCACGCAGGTTCAAGGGAACCGGTGTGCCCGGCACCGGCC
>NZ_JBNHGL010000576.1:0-380 GCF_059091245.1 Arthrobacter sp. Y3225116 | reverse complement strand
GCACGCGCTGCCCGCGAGGACGCAGGCGGCGGCCGCCGCCGGGCCGGCCAGGCGCTGCCAGTGGCGCACCTCAGCTCCTCCCCGACGGCGTTTCGACGGCGACCATGGTCGCCTTGACCGAGGCCACCGCCACCGAACCCGGTTCGATGCCGAGGTCCCGCACGGCTTCGGCGCTCATCAAGGACACCACCCGGTGCGGACCGCACTGCAGCTCCACCTGGGCCATCACCGCGTCCTGCCGGACATCGGTCACGATCCCGACAAAGCGGTTGCGGGCCGAGCTGCCGATCCCGGTGGGATCCTGCGGCAGGGCAGCCTGCTCCCGAGCCAGGGCGGCCAGCTCCGCGCCGTCCACCGTCGCGCGGCCGGAGGCGTCCCGG
>NZ_JBNHGL010000575.1:0-391 GCF_059091245.1 Arthrobacter sp. Y3225116 | reverse complement strand
CTGGATCCACCGCCTCGGCCATTCCCGGCTCAGCGGCCCTGAATACCGCATCGACGGGGTCCGACGCCGACCCGGACCGCGGCCTCGAGGCGTGGGCATCGCTGCTGACGGACGCGGAAATCCTGCCCCCGGACGGGGACGTGGCGGCGCCCGAGCGTGCCGAGGAGCCCGCGGCCGTCTCGGTGTTGACGGCCAAGGACGGCGGGCGGGACTATCCCGCGACCCTGGCGGTCGTCGAAGCGGCAGGCGCCCGGGTCTTCCAGGACCCGCACGCAGACCCGCGGCGCGGCAGCGAGACCATCGACTTCCTGCGCCAGGAGCCCGACAACCGCGTGCTCGCCGTCGGCAAAGACTTCGGCAGCGGCGACACCTTCGCGCGCCGGACCACGGC
>NZ_JBNHGL010000574.1:0-392 GCF_059091245.1 Arthrobacter sp. Y3225116 | reverse complement strand
CGCGCCGGCGGCCACCTGCAGGGCCCGCACCAGCTCCAGCTGCCGCCGGCCGCCCTTGGAGTCATCCCACCGGGAGGCGAAAGCGATCCGCGGCCTGGCGGCGGGCCGCCACCCGGGCAGTTCCTCCAGGTCCACCGGGTTCGGCAGGTACACGGCGTCGGCGCGGGCCGTTTCCGCATGTTCGCGCAGGTCCGGGGTGGAATACAGCACCTTCACGGCGTGATCGGCGCCCCACTGCAGCGCCGGCCGGCGGGCGGGGTCGTAGTACTGGGTGCGGATGTCCGTGCCGTGGAAATGCAGCACGAAGGGCTTGACCGGCCGGGACCGCACCACGCCGATCCGCGACCCCGAGTGCACGTGCAGCAGGTCCGACCGCAGGATGGCGGCGGCCC
>NZ_JBNHGL010000573.1:0-393 GCF_059091245.1 Arthrobacter sp. Y3225116 | reverse complement strand
CGAGGCGTCGGGCGTCCTCGCGGCGCTGCCTGGCTGCCGAAGGCCCGGAGGCGGCAACGCGGACGGGTGCAGGGGTGTTCATCAGGGGGTTCATCACGTTCTTTCGTCGGGGGATGCGCGGGTGCGCCGGTCAGAAAGCGTGATGCAGGGGCGGCCCCCGGTGCCGCAGGGAAAGCAGCGGCGCACCAAGCGCGGCGAGGGTTCGGACAGTCCGTGCCCCGGGGCTGGCCAGCCTGGCCCGCGGTACCGGATGCCAGCCGTACAGCCGGCGCGGGACTGCCAACAGCACGGTTCCGGCCAGGGCCGCGGCAGCTTGCTCGCCGCGGCGCAGCAGCAGGACCGTTGCAACGGCAGCGGCAAGGTGGGCTGCCAGCATCGCCGGATCCTCGGCCG
>NZ_JBNHGL010000572.1:0-394 GCF_059091245.1 Arthrobacter sp. Y3225116 | reverse complement strand
CCGGCTACCAGCAGCACGAGGCTGCCGCCGCCGGCGGCGAACCGCTCCGCCAGTTGCCCGGGCCGGTCCACCAGCTCCACGCCGGGCAGGAACCGGGCCGACGCGCGGACGGACTCCGGCAACGCGTAGCAGACAACGCGCAGGGCGGTTCCCGCCACCCGTGCGGCCAACTGCAGCAGGGCCGAACGCAGCAGACCGTCCAGCCCGGACGGTGTTCCCTGGATCCGCAGCGGGGGCCCGGCGAGCAAGTCCACGCACAGCGGAACATCCCTGGCGGGAGCCTTGACCACCGGCGCCGACGCCGAACCGATGTGTGCCGGCAGGCTGGCCGTCCCCAGCCGCAGCCACACGTGGGCCGGGCGGGCCGGAGGGGCGGGGACCCCGGCGGGACGCC
>NZ_JBNHGL010000571.1:0-406 GCF_059091245.1 Arthrobacter sp. Y3225116 | reverse complement strand
CGGCATGGAGACCCGGCTGGTCCCCGCGGCGGGCCACCGGCTCGCCACGATCGGGCGGGTTCCGCTGCCGCGCCGCCCCTCCCTCGACCTGCTGAAGCTGCCGTTCAAGTTCGCCGCGGCCGTGCGCCAGGCCGCGGACATCATCGACGGCGCGAAGGCCGACGTCGTGGTGGGCGTCGGCGGGTATGTGTGCACTCCGGTCTACATCGCCGCCAGGCTGCGCCGGGTGCCGATCGTGATCCATGAAGCCAACGCCCGGCCGGGGCTGGCGAACCGGGTCGGGGCACGGCTGACCGGCCGGGTCGCGGTCGCGTTCAAAGACACGAAACTGCCCGGCGCCCGCTGGGTCGGCATGCCGATGCGGCCCGAAGTCGCCACCCTGGACCGGGAAGCCTCCCGCGAAGCC
>NZ_JBNHGL010000570.1:0-408 GCF_059091245.1 Arthrobacter sp. Y3225116 | reverse complement strand
GGCCGCGAGCACGATCACCCGGTCCACGACGTCCGCCCAGACCGCCACCCGGTGCTCGACCACCACCAAGGTGGCGCCGGTGCGGTCCAGCACCCGGGCCACGGCGTCCCTTACTTCCCGCACCCCGGCGGGGTCCAGGTTTGCGGTCGGCTCATCCAGCAGCAGCAGCCCCGGCCGCATGGCGAGGACGGAGGCCAGCGCCAGCCGCTGTTTTTGGCCGCCGGACAGGGCCGACGTGGGATGGTCCAGCGGGACGGCCAGTCCGACATCGGCCAGGGATTCGCGGACCCGGTCCCAGATCTGCCCGCGCGGCAGCGACAGGTTCTCCGCCCCGAAGGCCACCTCGTCGCCGACCCGGGCCAGCACCAGCTGGCTTTCCGGATCCTGCAGCACGAGGCCGGCCCGGCC
>NZ_JBNHGL010000569.1:0-409 GCF_059091245.1 Arthrobacter sp. Y3225116 | reverse complement strand
GGCCGCGGCACTGGCGGAGGCCGGCTTCGACGACGCCACCGTGAACACGGCCGCGGAGCAGACCAAGGCCGTGGTGGCCGGCCTCACCGGCGGCACCGACCAGCTGACCATTGTGCTGTTGGCGTTCGCGCTGGTGGCCCTGCTGGTTTCGGCGCTGGTGGTAGCCAATACCTTCTCGGTGCTGATCGCCCAGCGGACCCGCGAGCTGGCGCTGCTGCGCTGCATCGGCGCGGACCGCGGGCAGATCCGGAACGCCGTGCTGGCGGAGGCCCTGCTGGTCGGCGTCGGAGCCTCCGTGTTGGGCGTGCTGGGTGCGGTGGCCCTGATGGCCGGGGTCATCGCCGTGCTGCAGGGGCACCCGGACACCGAGTTCGCCGCTCTGGCGGTGCCGCCGTCGGCCGTCGCCGTC
>NZ_JBNHGL010000568.1:0-416 GCF_059091245.1 Arthrobacter sp. Y3225116 | reverse complement strand
TGCCTCGGACGCGATCACGCGGCTCGCCGCTGCCGGGCCGGGCACCGGCGTGCACGCCGGCCAGTTTGCCGGGCGGTTGCTGGTGCAGTTCGCGGTGATGGCCGAGGGCGCGGGCGCGGGGGCCGCCTCCTGCTACAGCGACGACCACGGGGACACCTGGACATTGGGAAAGCCGCTGCCCGCACAGGCCTCCAACCCGGCCGCGGGGGACGGCGGAAGTGCCGCCGTCTGCCTGGCCGACGGCCGCGTACTGCTGCACACCTGGGCTGCTCCCCGGCGGTGGGCCGCGGTCTCGGACGACGGTGGGCACAGCTACGGGCCGCTGCAACCGGTCGACGAACTGTCCGATCCCGGGAGCAGGGGCTCCCTGGTCCGCTTCGACGGGCTGCCGGCCGTGGGCGGGCTGGCCGCACCGG
>NZ_JBNHGL010000567.1:0-429 GCF_059091245.1 Arthrobacter sp. Y3225116 | reverse complement strand
GCGTCTACGTGGGCCAGAACGGCACCACCGTGTACTTCCTGCCGCTGCGCCACCGCAACCAGGTGTCCTTCGACATCACCGCCCCGAGCGACGACACCGCCTGGGCGCCGGAAGTCACCCACGAGTACATCGGGTCGCTGCTGGAGGGCTTCGACGAGCGCCTGCAGAAGATCGGCCAGGAACTGGACATTCCCTCGATGACGAACCGCGGCGTCTACGACATCGACAAGCAGCCGACCTGGCACACCGACAGCGTTGCCCTGGTGGGCGATGCCGCGCACGCCATGCTGCACCACCAGGGCCAGGGCGCGAACTCCGCCATGCAGGATGCTGCCTGGCTGGCCGACGCCATCAAGGACGGCTCCGACCTGCAGGACGCCCTGCGCACCTACCAGGCCAAGCGCAAGCCCATCACCGACGTGCTGCAGG
>NZ_JBNHGL010000566.1:0-435 GCF_059091245.1 Arthrobacter sp. Y3225116 | reverse complement strand
CCTTCCGCCCTATCCCGCCCGGCGGGCTGCCGTCGATTCGTCCTGCCGCCGGTGACCCGCTGTCCTGGCGGCCGGGGCCGGCAGCGTTCGGGCCGGGCGGGCTGCCGTCGGTGGTGGTTGCCGGTGGTTTTGTCGGTGGTTGTGCCGGTGCCTGCGGTTCTTGCGGGACGGGTGAGGTTGCGGGCGTAACGGGCCGGGACGATGCCGTGCCCGGTCAGCCAGGCCGGTTCGTTCCGGCCGTGGAGCAGGGCGCGGTCGGTCATCACCAACTGGATTTCCAGCCGGGCCGGGTCGGCGGTGCTGCGCCCGGTGACGCGTTCGAACACGGTATCGGCCATCAGCTGCCCCCGCGACCGGGGGTCGCCCATGCCGCGCAGCCGGTCCGCTTCCCGGTGCAGGGCGGCCATCACCGCCACCCCCTGGACCACCGGCAGC
>NZ_JBNHGL010000565.1:0-438 GCF_059091245.1 Arthrobacter sp. Y3225116 | reverse complement strand
GGGTGCGGGCGGAGCTGGCCGGCACCGGGCTGCAGGACGCGCCGGCAGTCGCCGTGTCCGCGGTCACGGGAGCCGGCCTCGACGAGCTGCGCAAGGTACTGGATACGACCCTGTCCTCGGTCCCCGCTCCCGATCCCTCGGGTCGGGTGCGGTTGTGGATCGACCGTTCCTTCACGATCAGCGGGGCGGGAACGGTGGTGACCGGAACGCTCACGGCCGGCACCCTGGCCGTAGGCGACCGCCTGCAGCTCGCGGGCCACGGCGGCCTCCGGCCGGTGTCGGTGCGGGGCCTGCACAGCCGCAACGAAGCCTTGCCGTCCATCGGTCCGAGCAACCGGGTCGGCGTCAACGTGCGCGGCATGGCCGCCGGCGGCATCCGTCGCGGCGACGTCCTGCTGTCCGAAGACGCCTGGCTCCTCGTGGACGGCATCGACGTCC
>NZ_JBNHGL010000564.1:0-444 GCF_059091245.1 Arthrobacter sp. Y3225116 | reverse complement strand
AATCCGCGCAACCTGCTGACTGTGCGCTGAGCACCAGCGGCCCGCCATCAACAAGCTTTCGAAACTCCTGAGGTGAAGGAATGACCAAGGTCAACACCGTGCTGGGAACAATCCCGGCTGAAGAACTGGAAATCGTGGCAGTTCACGAACACATCGGCTATGGCATGCCCGGCTCCGAGCTCGACACGCGATGGTGGAAGTCGCCGGAGCAGGCCTACGAGGAAACCGTGCCGAAGCTGCGCAGGTTCCGCGAGAACGGCGGCGGCACCTTCGTGGACGCCACCGGCATCTGCAACGGCCGTGACGTCGACTATTACAAGTCCCTCTCCGCCAAGACCGGCGTGCATATCGTGGCCTGCACCGGCTTCGTGGGCGGCGACACCGCCCTACCGCACTTCGCACGGGCGTCGGTGGACTACCTGGCGAAGGTGTTCATCCACGAGA
>NZ_JBNHGL010000563.1:0-446 GCF_059091245.1 Arthrobacter sp. Y3225116 | reverse complement strand
GCGTCAGTCCGTGCCGCTGCGCCAATTCCGTGGCGGTGGCCGGCTGCCGCGTAGCCCACCACGAACGTGGTCAGCGGCGCCGCCGGTCGGATCACGCTGTGCGCCGCAACGCCGGCCAGTCCCAGCACCGCGTCGATGTCGACCGGTGTGTCTTCGATTTCCAGCGCCTGGAGCAGTTCGCTGACATAGGGGGAGAGCTTTTCGGCCGCTCCGGACACAATGGCCTCCGATCCGCCCGCGCGCGGGCTCGTACAACGTTTGCTTCAGGCTACGGGGCGGGCCGGGCAATGCCAAAGCGGCCGGCGTCCTGCCAGGTGTCGACGTCGGAGGTGTGGTCCCCTGACGGACCCTCGAGCCTGATCTCGGCGGCGGGCAGGCTGCCGAGCAGCCGCCTGACCGACTGGCCGGCCAGCCCGGCCGCTCCCCCGGCGTTCCGCACCGCGGCC
>NZ_JBNHGL010000562.1:0-453 GCF_059091245.1 Arthrobacter sp. Y3225116 | reverse complement strand
GATGAGTTCGTGTCCGTACAACTGGCGTAATCATGGCCCTTCGGGGCCATTGTTTCTCTGTGGAGGAGTCCATGACGAAAGATGAACTGATTGCCCGTCTCCGCTCGCTGGGTGAACAACTGAACCGTGATGTCAGCCTGACGGGGACGAAAGAAGAACTGGCGCTCCGTGTGGCAGAGCTGAAAGAGGAGCTTGATGACACGGATGAAACTGCCGGTCAGGACACCCCTCTCAGCCGGGAAAATGTGCTGACCGGACATGAAAATGAGGTGGGATCAGCGCAGCCGGATACCGTGATTCTGGATACGTCTGAACTGGTCACGGTCGTGGCACTGGTGAAGCTGCATACTGATGCACTTCACGCCACGCGGGATGAACCTGTGGCATTTGTGCTGCCGGGAACGGCGTTTCGTGTCTCTGCCGGTGTGGCAGCCGAAATGACAGAGCGCGGCC
>NZ_JBNHGL010000561.1:0-455 GCF_059091245.1 Arthrobacter sp. Y3225116 | reverse complement strand
GATCCGGCTGCTCGCGGCCGCCTTGGTCGCCATGCTGCTGTGGCTGTCGGCGGCGCTGACGCTGGCACGCCCGGCCGCGGCCCACGACGAACTGATCGGATCCACCCCGGAAAACGGCGCCGTCCTCGACGTCCAGCCCGAGAACATCGTGCTGGAATTCAGCGCGAATGTGATGGATATCGGCACCACCACCCAGGTCCTGGACACCGCCGGCACCGACTGGGCCGCCGGAGCACCGGTGCTCGGCGGCCGTGAGGTCACCATTCCCCTGCAGGACGGGATGCCCGACGGCGACTACCAGCTGGGCTGGCGGGTTGTCTCCAGCGACGGCCACCCGATCGAAGGAACCACAAAATTCTCCCTCGCGGCCGGCGGCACCGCCTCGGCCTCGGCTCCGGCATCCGCAGCCGCAGCCGGCGACACCGCCGCGGCGGCCGGGGAAGAGGGCGGCGCCG
>NZ_JBNHGL010000560.1:0-457 GCF_059091245.1 Arthrobacter sp. Y3225116 | reverse complement strand
GTTCGCCTCCGTGGTGCTGGCCCGGCGCCACCCGCGCCTGGTGGAGTCCCTGGTGCTCGTCGACGGCGGCCTGCCGCTGCAGGTGCCGGCCGGGCTCAGCGACGAGGAGGTCATCCAGTCGGTGCTGGGCCCGGCGGCCGAACGGCTGGCCGCCACGTTCCCCAGCCGGGAGGCGTACCGGGACTTCTGGCGCGTGCACCCGGCCTTCGCCGAGCATTGGAACGCGCTGGTGGAGGACTACGTGGACTACGACCTCGCCGGCGAGCCGCCGCTGTTGCGGCCGGCGACGAATTACGAGGCGATGGCCCGCGACACCGCCGACCTGAACAGCGGCGCCGTCCTGATGGACGCGCTGGAATCGCTCGACGTCCCGGCGGTGCTGCTGCGGGCCCCGCGCGGCCTGCTCAACGAGGACGCGGGCCTGTACACGCCCGGCTACGTGGACGGCTGGGCGCGC
>NZ_JBNHGL010000559.1:0-465 GCF_059091245.1 Arthrobacter sp. Y3225116 | reverse complement strand
TTTGTGGTGTTCTGTGGTGTGCTTTTCGTTTCTGTCTACGATCGCCTCCGCCGCCGGATCGGCGCCGTCGGCGGCGGCCACCACCAAGCGGGACTTACCCGCCCAAAACCGCCGGTCGGTTTTCGCGGAGTGGAACAGCGCTATCAGCTCGGCCGGCTCCTGCAGCCCGCAGTCGTCCAGCAACAGGTCCGTGAGCCGGTCCCGCCGCAGGCCTGCATCCAGGCGGGAGAGTGCGTGCCGGACGGCTTCCCGCCCCAGCCAGTAGCCGCTGCCCTCATCGCCCAACAGGTGCCCCCAGCCGCCGGCGCGGACCTCAAGCCCGGCCCCGTTGATGCCCCACACCGACGATCCGGTGCCTGCGACCACGCCGATCCCGCTGCGGAGGCGTCCGGCGGCGAGCACCAGGCGGGTGTCGTGGACAACATGGACGACCGCCCCGGGGGCCAGCGGGGCGATCAGGGCGCG
>NZ_JBNHGL010000558.1:0-472 GCF_059091245.1 Arthrobacter sp. Y3225116 | reverse complement strand
GCTCGTGGACCCGGACGAGCCCGCCGACTTCGCGGCGGCCGTGGCAGCGCTCGACCAGCCCGGTGCCTTCCTCGCGGCGTCGGAGGCCAGCATCCGCAGAGCGGCGGCCTACGACTGGAACGAGTCGGCCAAGCAGCTGGTCGCCGCAGCCGAGGAAGTGCTGGAACGACGGCGGGGCCGGTCCCGGTAGTTGGTGGCCGCAAGCCGAGGAGGTGCTGGAACAACAACCGGGGCCGGCCCCGGTTGTTGGTGGCCGCAAGCCGAGGAGAAGCCGGTGGATGTCGTCCCGGAAGCGCCTGATCGACACCTCGACTCATTTCTTCTTCCCACCTCCTCCCTAGCGGGTTGAGCTGCTGCTGACTGCGGACTTCCACTGCGATGTGGTGCTGACGGCCAGGGCCACTCCACTAATTGCCGTGCTGCCGGCACCGTCGCCGTCACCGGCAGCGGCAGCGGTGGCGGCGGCCGCGGC
>NZ_JBNHGL010000557.1:0-476 GCF_059091245.1 Arthrobacter sp. Y3225116 | reverse complement strand
GAATCCGCGCTGCCCACGGCCAGCACCCGGTCCGCCGCCTCCAGCACGCGCAAGGTGGCGCCGTTGCGCCGCGGCGCCATCGAGTCAAAGCTCAACTCCTCGTCGTGTTCCAGCGAGAAACCGCAATCCACGACGACGGTCTCCGCCACCGCCCGCGCCACGTCCAGCACCGCCCCGAGCGCCGACGGCCTCAGCTCGGTCCACCGGTCCACCCTGGTAATCCCGGTCAGCACCAGCATGGACGTTCCGGCCACGGCCACCTTCAGGCAGACCCGTTCCAGGGCCTGGCTGTCCAGCACGCCCTGGTCCGCCAGCCGGCAGGCGTGGGCAAGGGCGGCAGATTCATCGAGCAGGCCAAGGAACGCGGCGACGCTGGCCCCGTAGGTATCGGCATCCATCAGCAGGGTCCGCCGGCCGGCGGCGGCGTATTCGGCGGCGAGGTTGACCGCCACGGTGGTGCGTCCCGGCGCCCCGGC
>NZ_JBNHGL010000556.1:0-482 GCF_059091245.1 Arthrobacter sp. Y3225116 | reverse complement strand
CATCCTCCGGTGGACCCCTCGTGGAGGCCCGGTCCCCCGGCCGCGGCCCCGGGCGCCGTCGCCAAGCCGCCGACCAGAGACACTCCCGACAAACCCCGCTTGGTTACCGTCACGGCCGGCGATTCCCTGTGGCGGCTGGCGGCCGCCGAGCTGGGCCCGCTGGCGACCGACGCGGAAATCGCCGAGCGGTGGCCGGAATGGTATGCCGCCAACAGGACCCTCGTCGGCCCCGACCCCTCGCTGATCAAACCCGGGCAAACGCTCGTCGTACCTCCGCCCTGATGGTGAAGCTTTCCGCAAGCGGCGGAGAGACGCACACGGGCGCCGTGCTGTGGGGCGCGGTCGGAAGCCAAGGCAGTACCAGTGGAAGGAAGGGCAGGACATGGACAACGTTCGACACCTCCCGGCCGCGCAGGCGCCGGGGAAAGAAGCCGGCGCGGGCGCGCGCCTGGACGAGCTGGCACCAGCGAGCGGGGCGCCGC
>NZ_JBNHGL010000555.1:0-499 GCF_059091245.1 Arthrobacter sp. Y3225116 | reverse complement strand
TTCGCTGCGGGCCGGCGGGCAGCTGCTGCAGCTGGCCGAAGCGCTGGACGCCCCCGTGGTGACCACGCTCAACGGCAAGGGCGCCATCCCCGAATCGCATCCGCTCTCGTTGGGCTCGGACATCCGGCTGCCCGCCGCGCAGCAGCTCTGCGAGGAGGCCGACGTCCTGCTGGTCATCGGTTCCAAGGTCGGCGAGGCCGAACTGTGGTTCAACCAGCTGCAGCCGAGCGGCACGGTGATCCGCGTGGACATCCTGCCCGGCCAGATGGCCAAGAACATCGCGGCCGACGTTCCGCTGGTCGGTGACAGCGCCGCCGTCGTGCCCCAACTGCTCGCGGCACTGCGGGAAAACAACGACGGCGGTGTCCCGCCGCGGGCGGAAAGCGGCGCCGACCGCGCGGCCCGGCTGCGTCCGGGGATGCGCGACGCCGCCCGGGCGCTGTCCCCGGAGTTCGCCGCGCTGGCCGAACAGGTCGCGGCCGCCGTACCGGCGTCGACC
>NZ_JBNHGL010000554.1:0-500 GCF_059091245.1 Arthrobacter sp. Y3225116 | reverse complement strand
GCCGGCGGACGCGGCAGATCCGCCCACCACCGTTCCGGCGGAGTAGCCGACGTCCGTGGCCACGCCGCTCGCCGAGGACGCGGCGGCGCGCGCAGTTGCGGATCCGCTCGCATCGGCGGTCACGGGGATGCCGACGGCCTCACCGTCTGCCGCCCCCGGCGACAGGGAATCGTCCGGTTCAAGGTTCTCGGCCCGCTGCGTGCTGATCGGGCTGGCGTCGGTGTCCCGTCCCGACGTGATCGTCGCGGTGCCGGTGCCGTGTTCCGGCGAGTTCATGGCGTGGGAGGCCGCGGCGGCGCCTGCCACCCCGGCCGCTCCCTTACCCGAGGGCGCGGCGAACTGCCCGGTGGACGGTTGTTGCGCTCCGGTGTGGTGTGTACCGGACGGGGTATGGGCTGCGGAACCGGCAGGGACACCTGCACCCCGCGTTTCCGGCGCCGCCTCGTCAATTCGGACGGCACCTGCCCTGGCCGCCCCCTTGCCGGCGGCTCCGCCGTGGG
>NZ_JBNHGL010000553.1:0-500 GCF_059091245.1 Arthrobacter sp. Y3225116 | reverse complement strand
GGCGGTGCGCGGCGGCGTCCGCGCCGCGACGGACGTCACCGGGTTCGGCCTCCTCGGCCACCTCTACAAGATGTGCCGCGCGTCCGGCGTCGGCGCCGTCATTGACCGGAAGGCCGTGCCGCTCATCACCGGCGCACGGGAGGCGCTGCGGGATGGCTACATCTCCGGCGGCACCCGGCGCAACCTCGAATGGGTCCGCCCGCACCTGCGGCCGGGGGCGGGCATCACGGAGGATGACCTGCTGCTGCTGGCCGACGCGCAGACTTCCGGCGGATTGCTCGTGGTCGGGGAACTGCCCGAGCACCCCGTGGTGGGGCAGACCGTCCCGGGAGCCGGGATCGAGGTGCGCTAGACCAGCGGCCGGTCGGCTTAGCCGGCGGTCGTGATCGAATCGTGGACGGTGCCCGCGCGGCGCCGGGCCGCGAGCCGGTTCTTCTGCGGCTCGATCGTGTAGCGGGGATCCTCCGCCGAGCGGATGCCGGCGCGCAGGATGCCGAACC
>NZ_JBNHGL010000552.1:0-505 GCF_059091245.1 Arthrobacter sp. Y3225116 | reverse complement strand
CCCGGGCGGCGCGGTCCAGCGATTTCGCTGCCAACGCCAGCGCCGGCAGCGAGTGCGGAAGGCCGTCGAACGGCGTGGTCCGCTCCGGTTTTTCCGCCGCCTTGACCGCGTCGTAGCCGGCCACGATCTCGGCGATGGTCTCCGGAAACTTCTCCTGCAAGGACCCGTCCGGCCGGAAGACATGCCGGTTCCGCCGGATGAGTTTGGCGGTCAGTTCCGCGGCCACGGCGTCGAAATCAAAATGTCCCCGCTCTTCCTGCAGGCGGGCATGCAGCACTACCTGGTAGAGCACATCGGCCAGTTCGCCCTTGAGCTCGGCAACATCGGCCCGGCCGGTGTGGCCGGTTTCGATGGCTTCGGCCAGTTCATGGGCTTCCTCCACGAGGTAATCGATCAGCGACTCGTGGGTCAGCGCCGCGGTCCACAGGCAGTGCTCGCGCAGTTGTGCCACGACGTCCAGCAGCCTGGCGACCGCCCGCCCCCGGCCGGGCTCAGCCGTGGGGGC
>NZ_JBNHGL010000551.1:0-507 GCF_059091245.1 Arthrobacter sp. Y3225116 | reverse complement strand
GCCCGTGATCGAACGCCCGCAGCTGCCGGCCCCGGACTGCCGGCCTGGGGCGGGCGGCTGCGGGCAGGATGGCGGCGTGGAGCTACTTGATCATTTCGCCGTCGGGGGCGACCACATACCAGACGTCGTTCACGCCCTGTCCGGTCGTGTCTCCCGGGGACTTGTCCTGCGCCCAGTAGTAGATGGGCATGCCGTTCAGCGTCACCTGCTGTTGCCCGTCCGGGGTGTCGATGAGGCCCACCTCCGCGGTGACCCCGTCGAGTTCCGGCTCTTCCTCGGCCAGCACGGGCGGCCACGCGGCCAGGCAGTCGCCCGTGCAGGCGCTCTCGCCTGAGTCCGGGACGTCTTGGGTGAAGTAGTAAACGGTCATGCCTTCGCCGTCCACCACGATGTCGCCCAGGTCGGATTCGGCCGTGGTCAGGGTAGAGGTGCCGGATGCCTGCGCGCCGCCGGTCTCCCCGCCGTCTGTCTCCGGCGCCGCCGGCGTGGTCATTCCGGGCGCGCCCG
>NZ_JBNHGL010000550.1:0-508 GCF_059091245.1 Arthrobacter sp. Y3225116 | reverse complement strand
GCCGGTCGCCGGCAGTCCTCCGTGCCGGCCGATGAGGCGGTCTTCGCACCACCGGGCGGCGGCGTCCGGGGACGTGAACGCCAGGGTCCGGTCCGCCGTGCCGGCCTCTTCCGCGGACAGCAACCCGGCCGCGTCCACGAAGACCAGCAGGCAGGGATCCGAGGTTTCCTGCAGGCGGAGGAACATGGTCTTGGTGCGGCTGCCGAGCTCGTCCAGCCGGCTGATGTCGATCACCAAAACCTCGTGCGCGGCAGACAGGTCGGCGGCCATCCGGATCACCGTTTCCGCCTCGGGAAAGAGCATGTCGCCGTGGACCTCGAGGAAGCGCACGGTGTGGCCGTGTTCGGCCAGCACGGCCAGCTCCGGCGTCGGGCGAACGCGCGGTGAGGGTTTCCCGGCCAGTGTGTAGTCGGCGCGGATCGTGGACCGGGCGCTGCGGGCCGCGTGGATGAAGTGCAGTCCCAGCTCGGCCGACAGCCGGCGGCAGGCCTCGGTGCCGCGGACGCTG
>NZ_JBNHGL010000549.1:0-511 GCF_059091245.1 Arthrobacter sp. Y3225116 | reverse complement strand
CCGCCAGCGCGGCGGCATCGGCCACCAGGTCGCCGCCGCCGTCGGCCTGTTCCCGCCCGGCATACAGGGCGAGCGGGTACACGGCGGAGATTTCGCCGTTCTTCACGTCGCCCGGATCCCAGGCGGCGCTGATGGCTGCCCCGGAGTAGAGGGAGTCGTCCACCGCCACCGAGAGTTCACCGGTGTACCCGTCGGCGGCCAGCTGCCCGGCCGCTTCGGCCGCCAGCGTTGCCAGCCCGGCTTCGCCCCAGACCGCGCCGGGCTTGGATTCCCCGGCACCCAGCAAGGCATCCCCGCCGCCGACCAGGTACACCACGCCTGGCTTGCTGCCGCGCTTGACCGAGGTAGTGAACCGGTGGCCGGCGCCGATGGTGTCCAGGGCGGCGACGGCGGTCAGCAGCTTCAGGTTGGACGCCGGCACCAGCGGCTCGGCGGCGGCCTCGTCGTACAGGACGTCGCCGCTGGCCGCGTCGGTGACGATCCCGGTGAAGCCGCCGGCGCCGTCGAACGC
>NZ_JBNHGL010000548.1:0-513 GCF_059091245.1 Arthrobacter sp. Y3225116 | reverse complement strand
CCCGGGTCCACCGCGGTGCCTGCCTGGTGGACCTGCGCTGCGTGCCCGAGGCCGACGACGAGCGGCTCGCCGCCGCCGTGCGCTCGGCGCTGACGCATGTCGAAGACCGGCAGCGGACCACGGGGTCCTGACATGTTCGTGCTGGCCACCGCGGGACACGTCGATCACGGGAAAAGCACCCTCGTGCGCGCGCTCACCGGAATGGAGCCCGACCGGTGGGCCGAGGAACGGCGCCGCGGTCTGACCATCGACCTGGGTTTCGCCTGGACCGTGCTTCCGTCGGGCAGGGACGTGGCGCTCGTGGACGTGCCCGGACATGAGAAGTTCCTGGGCAATATGCTGGCCGGGCTCGGACCCGTTCCGGCCGTGTGTTTCGTCGTCGCCGTGGACGAAGGCTGGCAGGCCCAATCCAGCGATCATCGGGACGTTGTCGCGGCGTTGGGCATCAACCACGGGCTGGTGGTGCTGACCCGCAGCGACCGCGCCCCGGGCCGGGCCGGCGAGGTCCTCGCG
>NZ_JBNHGL010000547.1:0-520 GCF_059091245.1 Arthrobacter sp. Y3225116 | reverse complement strand
GCCGGGGCAGGATGTCCCGCCAGGCGTCGCCCACCTGGGTGGTGGCGGTGGGCCAGTTGGGGATCCTGACCCGGCCGCGGGTGGCCAGGGCGGCGGCCAGGAACGGGCCGGCGTTGGAAAGATCCTGCTCGATCCGGGTGTCGAAGGCACGGATCGGGCCCGGGGAGACCACCCAGTGGTTGGGGGTGGAGTCGTCGACGCTCACGCCCAGGTCCCGCAGCAGCCGCACCGTCATGGAGATGTGATCCAAACTCGGCACGCGGTCGCCGGTGTGCTCGAGGTGCAGTCCGTCGCGGAAACGGGGGGCGACCAGCAGGAGGGCGGAAACGAACTGCGAGGAGGTGCTGGCATCGATCGTCAGGTGGCCTCCGGCCACTTCACCCGTGCCGGTGACGCGGAACGGCAGGCTGCCGAGTCCGCGGTCGTCCACGTCCACGCCCAGTCGGCGCAGCGCGTCGATGGTGGGGGACATGGGCCGGCGGCGCGCGGCCGGGTCGCCGTCGAACTCCACGGCGCCGCT
>NZ_JBNHGL010000546.1:0-534 GCF_059091245.1 Arthrobacter sp. Y3225116 | reverse complement strand
GGCGCTCGCGGCGCCGGCGGGCAGCCGCAGGTAGGCGGCGAGCCGGGTCAGGGTGGCGGCGCGCAGGTTGTCGGCGGCGTGGTTCACGGCCTTGGCGCTCTGGTACAGCCGGGCACGGCCCTCGATGGTCTCGGCCGAGCGGACCACCACCGGCAACGGCTCGGACACCAGGGGCCCGAGCCTGCGTCCGCGCCAGAACATCGCGGCAACGCCGACGGCCATGAGCCACAGGGACACCGGAAGCACCCAGGCGGGCAGCAGGCTCATGGGGTTGACCGCTTCGCCGGACACCGGAAGGTCCTCCAGTCCCGCCCGATACCACACCAGCCGCTCGGTCGCTCCCAGCGTGCGCAGGGTCAGCGCGGCGTTGCCCGCGCTCACGACGCCTTCGTTGCTGAGCACGTGGCCGGCGCCGAGCACGATGACGGCGCCGTCGTCGGACATCACGAAGGGCGCCGCGTCCTCGGCCGGTGTCTCGAAGGCGAAGCACAGCTCGCCGCCGCCGCGGTAGGCCAGGCCGCCGCGGGTGATTTC
>NZ_JBNHGL010000545.1:0-543 GCF_059091245.1 Arthrobacter sp. Y3225116 | reverse complement strand
GCCCTGGACCAGACCGTCGGCCTGGCCCGCGCCGTGATCGGCGCGGGCCCCGGCTCGCTGATCAACGCCGTCCTGCGCAAGGTCACCGCCAGGGACCTGCGCGGCTGGACCGCCGAGCTGACCGCCGGGGAGACCGACCCGGTCAAGGCGGCTGCTCTGGAACACAGCCATCCCGAGTGGGTGGTGCGGGCCCTGCGGCAGTCCCTGGCGGGGCACGGACGCCGCGTGGACGAACTGGAAGACCTGCTGGCGGCCGACAACGCCGCGCCGGTCGTGAACCTGGTTGCGCTGCCGGGGTTGGGTTCGCTGGACGAGGCGATCGACGCCGGCGCGAAGCCCGGGGAACTGGTCGCGGGCTCCGCCCTGTATGCCGGCGGCGACCTCGGCCGGCTAGCCAGCGTGCGGGCCGGAACCACCCGCGTCCAGGACGCCGGCTCCCAACTCGTGGCGCTGGCCTTGGCCGCCGCCGCGCCGGTGACGCCGGGCGAGCGCTGGCTGGACCTCTGCGCCGGCCCCGGCGGCAAGGCCGCCCTGCTGGGCGCG
>NZ_JBNHGL010000544.1:0-548 GCF_059091245.1 Arthrobacter sp. Y3225116 | reverse complement strand
GAGCCCGCGCCGAGGCCGGGCAGCAGGTCCTCGGCCGCGCCGGCCGTTGCCGGATCCCAGTCCAGGCCGAGTGCGTCATAGCTGGCCGTGAGCACCTCGCGCAGCGGCGCCGCATCCTCCACCACCACGACGGAGGAAAACAGCCAGGCGCCGGCGACGACCCGCTGCGCGGTGCCCACCAGCTTGATCCGGCGCAGGGGATCAACCGGGTACGCGCCGTGGATGCTGAACTCGCCCGGGCAGTACTCCCCCGGGATTTCCCCCACGCCGGCCTGCAGCCCGGTTGCCCGCAATCCGCCGGCGATGAGTTCCCCGAATTGGCCGAAACGCCTTTTCGCTCCGGCAATCGCATCGGCCAGCGGCTCCACATGATCCAGCACCAGGCAGCCTTCGTGGTAGGCGGCGGCCCGGCCGCCCGCCTTGCGCACCAGCGGTTCGAATCCAAGTTCGCGGCAGCGGCGCGCCGCCTCCCCGAAGCCGGGCAGATGCGCGTCCCGCTGCCCGAACGCCACCGTCGGTGCCGGGCGGTACACGCGCACGGTAGGGCC
>NZ_JBNHGL010000543.1:0-553 GCF_059091245.1 Arthrobacter sp. Y3225116 | reverse complement strand
AGCCCCGGGCGGCACGCCCGCCCGTTACCTCCGGTGCGTGGTCCGCGCGGTGGCCGGGGCGGTCCACGGGTCCTCCGGCCACGGGTGCTTCGGGTAGCGGCCGCGCATCTCGGCGCGGACTTGCGCGTAGGGACCGGACCAGAAAGACGCCAGGTCGTCGGTGACGGCCAGCGGCCTGCCGGCGGGCGAGAGCAGGTGGAACAGCACGGGGACGCGACCGCCCACCAGCCGGGGCGTATCCGACCATCCGAAGCACTCCTGCAGTTTGACCGCCACCACCGGCCGCTCCCGGCCGTCACGGTCCGGGTAGTCGATCCGCACCCGCGAACCGCTGGGAACCTCCAGCCGCTCCGGCACGAGCTCATCGAATCTGGCCGCTTCCGGCCAGGGCAACAGCCGGCGCAGCGGCTCGGTCAGGTCCACTGCGGCGGCCGGCTTCCCGCCGGCCAGTGCCTCCAGTTCCGGTGCCAGCCAATCGGACAGCCGTCCCAGCAGCGCCTCGTCGGCGACGTCCGGCCAGGGCGTTCCCAGTTCGCGGTGCAGCAAGGCCAGC
>NZ_JBNHGL010000542.1:0-558 GCF_059091245.1 Arthrobacter sp. Y3225116 | reverse complement strand
CGTGCCACGATGGCCGCGGCGACGGCGCCCATGGCCAGCACGGCGTCCGCCACCACGATCTGCGGCAGGAGGCGGCCGGCCGAGTCGGAGACCTCGCGTTCGGTCAGAGCCAGCACGGCACCGGCTTCGAAGGCCGCGGGGACGTAGAAGTGCCCGTCTGCGGTCTCGCCCGGCTTGGCCACGAACAGGCCGCCGGGTTCAATTTCGCGGGAGTCTGTGGTGGCGGAACTCACGGTGATGCCGGCGGTGTCCCCCGTGGGACCGACGGGTTCCCCAACGATCCGTCCGCCGGTAATCGCCGCTATTTCGGCTGCAGTTAGTTCAATCATGACGATCTAGGACTCTACCGCGTTCGGGGAGAGCACTTCGAATCCGTGCCGGTGCAGGGCCTCGCGCAGTTCCTCCCGGTCGTCGAGGGCCAGGTTCTGGCCGTTGACCTCCTGCCAGACCTCATGGCCGCGGCCGGCGACGAGGACCGTGTCCCGGGGCGCGGCCAGGGCCACGGCCCGCTCGATGGCCTCCGCCCGGGGGAAGACTTCGATAATGTCGGCCGGCAGT
>NZ_JBNHGL010000541.1:0-561 GCF_059091245.1 Arthrobacter sp. Y3225116 | reverse complement strand
CCACCCCGCGCCGGGCCAGCAGGATGGCCATCAGCAAACCCACCGGGCCGCCGCCGACCACGGCGACATCGAGCAGGCGGCCGCCGGGCGCTTCAACGGGGCCCCGGGGGAGCGCCGCCTCAGGCATCGGGCTCATGGATCAACAGTTGCCGGAAACGCGAATCGGGCAGCACCCGCCACTCCGGCGGGACGGCGGCGCGCAATTCCTCCGGGGTGTAGCTGCGGCGGATGGAGGTCAGCCCGTCCCGGCGGATGAAGGAGCGGTGGAAAAAAGGCAGCGTCCCGGCGGCGAACAGCACATACGCCGGGCGGCTGCGGATGATGTCGCTGTGGACTGCGAGGGCGCGTGACAACCGCTGCGAGTCCGCCAGCAGCCCTGCCAGCTCGGGGGCGGTCAGGTGGTGCAGCAAGTGGTTGGACACCACGGCGTCGAAGCTGCGTCCCTCGGCCACCAGTTCCGAGCTGAAGGCCTGCCGGAATTCGAGGCCGGGCGGCCGCGGCCGGGACACGGCGAAGGCATGGGCGCGCGGATCGGGATCGATGGCCGTGACCCGCAGGTCG
>NZ_JBNHGL010000540.1:0-566 GCF_059091245.1 Arthrobacter sp. Y3225116 | reverse complement strand
GAGCGCGGCATGGCGCTCTCCGGCGGGCAGCGGCAGCGGCTCGGGATCGCCCGCGCCCTGTATGACAACCCCCGGGTGCTTGTCATGGACGAGGCCACCTCGGCACTCGACACCGCCACCGAGGCGGCGGTGACGACGGCGATCCGGCAACTGCACGGCGACGTCACCGTCATCACGGTGGCGCACCGGCTGGCGACGATCCGGGACGCCGACATCGTGTTCTTCATGCGCGGCGGAACGGTGGCGGCCGCCGGAACCTTCGACGAGGTGGTGGCCACCGTGCCGGACTTCGCCGAACAGGCTGCCCTCGCCGGCCTCGGAAAGACCGGGAAGCCGGTGGAAGAACACCGCTGAGCCGGCGACCGTCGCCGGCCGCTCCGGTCCCCGGATAGGAATCGGCGGCCTAGCCTGCTCAGGCCTAGCCGGCCGCGGCCTCGGCGTAGATGCCCGCCAGCCGGTGCACCAGGCCTGCCGGGTCGTGGTGTTCTCGGAGCCAGGCGCGGCCGTCCAGGGCCGCGGAGGTGCGGGACGGGTTCTCCAGCGCCGCTGCGGCCGCAGCCGCGAGC
>NZ_JBNHGL010000539.1:0-574 GCF_059091245.1 Arthrobacter sp. Y3225116 | reverse complement strand
AGCCGCCCGCCTCACCGGCCGCCCGGGGCGCCCTGTTTCCGGCGGACTGCCGGGCATAATCGAGCCATGACGCATCCGATCGTCCTGCTGCACGGCTGGGCCTGCTCCGCCGGCTACTGGAAACCGCTGGCCGCCCGACTCTCCGCCGGCGGCCGCGACGTCGCGGCCCCGGACCTTCCCGGCTACGGCAGCGGCCCGCCCGCCGGCTTCGACTGGACCGTGGAGAACGTCGCCGCGGCCCTGGACGACCGCTTCGGCAGCGGGCCGGTGCACTGGGTCGGGCACTCCCTGGGCGGCAACATCGCCGCCACCATCGCGGCGCGCTTCCCGCAGACGACGGCGTCGCTCACCGTGATGGGGATGGTGCCGGTGCCGCCGTCGGCGGCAACCGTCGACAAGCTCAGCCGCCTGTTCGGCGGGGAATCTTCCGATCCGGCAGCGGACCTTGCCGCCGGCGAGGAGCTGATTCGCGCGTGGTTTAGCGGCGGCAGCGAGCCGCAGGGCGCGGACCGCGAAACGTTCCGGGCCCCCTTCAGGCGGCACCCCGACGTCGTGCGCCGGAGCCTGCCCGCGG
>NZ_JBNHGL010000538.1:0-576 GCF_059091245.1 Arthrobacter sp. Y3225116 | reverse complement strand
CCTGGCCGGCCAGTTGGCCGCCCGCAGCGACGCCGAGCTGCGGCAGCTGTTCGGCGCCCGTCCGGATCTCTGCCTGCCTGCTGTGCCGGACTTTTCCGCCCTGGCGGCGCGCGCGTGCACGCGGATCAGCCTGCAGCGGGTGCTGGAACAGCTGTCCCGGCCCGAGCTGGACGTTCTCGAAGCCGTAGTGCTCAGCACCGACGTGGATGCCGGACGCGCCGCCGACGCCCGCTCCCTGCGGCCGTTGCTCCTGCCGCCCGACGGCACCGCGGGGCTTCACGACCTGGACTCCTGCCTGGCGCGGCTGCATGGACTCGCCCTGCTGCTGCTCGCCGAACCGCCCTCCCACGACGACGGCGGTGCCGCCCCTCCTTCCCCGGCCTACCTGCCGGTGGCGAGCCTGGCCGAAGCACTGGGACCGTACCCGTCCGGCCTCGGCCGCAGCTACGCAGCCCTGGCCGCCGCCAGCCCAATAGCCGCCGACCATTTGGTCCGTACGGCGCGGCTGCTGCGGGAGGCCGGTCATGCCCTCCCCGCCGACGTTGCCGAGCCGGGCCCGGACGAAGGCGCCGGCGC
>NZ_JBNHGL010000537.1:0-590 GCF_059091245.1 Arthrobacter sp. Y3225116 | reverse complement strand
GGGCTGCCGCGGGTGCCGGAACTGCGGCCGGGGCGGCCGGAACTGCCCGGGCCGAATCCGGTCGCGGTGCAGCATCGCAACCAGGCGCCGGCACCACCGGCTCTGTCGCAGGACCGTCCCGCGGCACCGCAGCCACTGATCCGGCGGCCGCAGTCGCTGGTCTCGAAGGTTCTCCGGCGCCCTGGCCGCTCCTGGCCGGGCAAGGCCTCACCACCGGCGATCCGACGATCGCGGTCACGCTGGTCAGCGAAGAGGACAGCGATGCGGCTCAGTCCGCGGTGCCAGCCGATGCTGCCGCCGGACGTGAGCAGTCTGCCGGCGAGGGCGCTTCCGACCGTCTCGGTGCAGCCGGTGCATTTATCGGTACCGGTGGCTGGCCCGCCTCTGTCCACGGCACCGCAGGCGGCGCCGGAGCATCCGTTGTCGCCAGCCCGGTTGGCCCGGTTGGTTCCCATGCCGCAGCAGCCGCAACCCTGGCTGATTCCCCGTCCGCCGCTAGCCCTGCCAACGGCGAGAGCGTCGCCGGGGAAGGCGCAGGAAGTTCGGCCGCCACCGCCGTACGGGCACCCGCCACCGACCCCGGTGCACCC
>NZ_JBNHGL010000536.1:0-600 GCF_059091245.1 Arthrobacter sp. Y3225116 | reverse complement strand
CGGCCGGAGGCGGCGCCGGAAGGCGCGCAGGCGAAGGTGAACCTGCTGCTGTCCCGGCTGCCGAAGCTGCGGGACGGCTCGGTGGCGCCCGAGGCGGCGTTCGGCGGCACGTTCCACATCAACGAGTTGTACTCGCAGCTGGAAACGGCCGCCGCCGAAGCGGCCGCGGGCCGGGTGCCGGATCCGCTGCCCGCCGAGATCTACTGCCACTCCCTGACCGACCCGTCCATCCTCTCGCCGGAACTGCTGGCAGCGGGCGCCCACACGCTCACCGTGTTCACGCTGCAGACCCCGCACCGGCTGATCACCGAGGAGAACAACGACGCGATGCGGCAGCGGCTGCAGGACGCCGTGCTGGCCTCGCTCAATTCCGTGCTCGCCGAGCCGATCGAGGACTGCATCCTGCGCGATCAACGCGGAGAGCCGTGCATCGAAACCAAGACCACCCTGGACCTCCAGCGGGAACTGAACCTGACCGGCGGCAGCATCTTCCACGGCCCCCTGGACTGGCCGTTCGCCGAAGACGACGAACCGCTCGACACCCCGGCGCGGCGCTGGGGCGTGGCCACGGCGCACGAGCGGATCCTGCTCTGCGGGGCC
>NZ_JBNHGL010000535.1:0-611 GCF_059091245.1 Arthrobacter sp. Y3225116 | reverse complement strand
GACGCGCGCGGCGTCGGTCGAGCCTTTCAGGCCGTTGGCCACGAAGGCGAACACCAGCAGGCGTCCGTCGGCGCTGGCCACATAGCCGCTGAGCGACGTCACGGTGTTCAGGGTGCCGGTCTTGGCCCGGACCAGCCCGGCGCCGGCGGGGTTGTTGTCCAGGTAGCGCCCGGACAGGGTGCCGGTCAGGCCGGCGACCGGCAGGGAGCCGATCCCGGCCCGCAGGTCCGCGTCCTCGGAGGAGGCCATCAGCCTGACCGCCGCGGCCAGCTGGGCAGGACTGACCCGGTTCTCCATCGACAGGCCGCTGGCATCGGCGAGCACCATGCCCTCCACGGGAATGCCCGCCAGGGCCGCCGCCTCGCGGACGGCTTCGGTGCCGCCCGCGAAGGAGCCGGGCTTGCCCGCCGCCACGGCCGTGTTGCGCGCGAGGACCTCCGCCACGTAGTTGTCTGAGTGCTGCATCATGTAGGCCACCTGGTCGGCCACCGGCGCGGAATTTGCCTCGGCCAACACGTCCGCGTCAGCCGGTGCCGCCTCCCGTGCCACCGCGCCCTTAACGGTGAGTCCCTGCACGGCCACGGCTTCGGCCAGCGCGTCGCGGAACGCCG
>NZ_JBNHGL010000534.1:0-629 GCF_059091245.1 Arthrobacter sp. Y3225116 | reverse complement strand
GCGGCTGCACCTCGACGGAGCGTCCCTGGTGCTCTCCGTGGACGACGACGGCGCCGGCTTCGTCCCCGGGGCGGGGACCTCCGGCGACAGCTACGGGCTGCGCGCCATGGCCGAGCGGCTGTCCGAAATCGGCGGCAGCCTCGACGTGAATTCGGCGCCGGGCGACGGCACCCGGCTGACCATGACCATCCCGCTGCAGCTGCAAGGAGCCGGCAATGTCCGCTGAACCCCGCCCGGGCAGCCCGGGCAACCACACCGGGGCCGCCACCGGGGCCCCGCGCATCCGCGTCGTCATCGCCGACGACCACCCCGTGGTCCGCGCCGGGCTGGCCGGCCTGCTGGGCACCGAGGACCGGCTGGAGGTGGTGGCCGAGGCTCCCGACGGCGACGCGGCGGTGAGTGCCGCGCTGGACCCGGGCGCCGACGTCGTCCTGATGGACCTGCGGATGCCGCGGCTGGACGGCGCCGACGCGACCGCGCGGATCGTTGCCGCGCGGCCGGACACCAAGGTGCTGATCCTGACCACGTACGACGGCGACGCCGACATCGTGCGTGCGGTGGAGGCCGGCGCGGTGGGCTACCTGCTCAAGGACACCCCCGGCGACGCGCTGATCGCCGCGGTCTTCGCC
>NZ_JBNHGL010000533.1:0-630 GCF_059091245.1 Arthrobacter sp. Y3225116 | reverse complement strand
GATCCGCAGGGCTTCGGGCAGGTTGGGCGTCGCTGCGGCCACGCCCTCGACCGGGGCCGGGCCTGCCGGGTGCGGATCCCACACCACGGGGATCCGGTGCACCAGCGAGGCCAGGGCGTCGCGCAGCCCGGGTGCGGCCGCCAAGCCGCGGCCATAGTCCGCCACGATGATGGCGTCGGCCGTCTCGAGCGCGTCGAGCATCTCCGGTGTCGGTACCGGCACCGGTGCCGGGGCGCAGCCTTCGTCGACCCTGACCACCGACTGCCCGCCGGCACGGATGCGGGTTTTCACCGGCGTGGGGGCGCCGGATGGTCCGGCGACCACGCGGATGC
This sequence comes from Arthrobacter sp. Y3225116, assembly GCF_059091245.1. Classification (NCBI taxonomy): domain Bacteria; kingdom Bacillati; phylum Actinomycetota; class Actinomycetes; order Micrococcales; family Micrococcaceae; genus Arthrobacter; species Arthrobacter sp. Y3225116. The sequence goes on along the minus strand of NZ_JBNHGL010000533.1, from coordinate 298 downwards.
CGTCCAGGGCATCGCGCAGCCGGGAGGAAGCGCCGTCGTCGGACAGTGCCGTGACCAGGAGGACATCCCGGCCGTCGCGGGCGAGCATCCGTGCCACCAGCCCGGCTCCCCCGGCGCGGTAGGTCGTTTCGGCCGCATCAACGACCGGCACCGGTCCGTCCGGGCTCAGCCGGGTTGCCGCACCCTCCACGTCCGCATCCAGCAGTACGTCACCCACCACCACGATCCTCATGGCCGGCCTCCCTGCCCGCGCCTGCCCGGCGCGCCTGCCTCGAGGCGCGCCACCTCGGCGTCGAAC
>NZ_JBNHGL010000532.1:0-648 GCF_059091245.1 Arthrobacter sp. Y3225116 | reverse complement strand
GTGCTCCACGGGTCGGCCACCTGTGTCCGGCCGGGGCGGCCCGCACCGGACGGAGCGGCCGGGGACACGGGAGCGTGCGGGGGCGGGCCCGCCGGGACGTGCCCGGTGGCGGTATTCTCCCGGGCGATCAGGTCCCTGCGCGACATCGGTTCCATGGAATCGGTTCCAACCTGTCTCAGTCGAAGGTGGTCAGCAGCGAGGCGAAGACGCCGAACAAGCCGATGACCAGCGGGACGGCGGCCAGGATGGCCAGCGTCTCCAACCGGTTGGCCAGCAGGCGCAGTTTCGCGGCGGAATGGTCGGCCAGCGTGACGGTCAGCGAGATCACCACGGCGATGGCCAGCACCAGCAGGCCGGCCGCCACGAACCAGCCGTGCCCGGGAGAGACAGCCAGCACCGAGCGCGCCAGGGCCAGCGTGCCGGCGGCGGCCGCCAGGTACAGCGCGATCCGGTCGGTGGCCAGCGGAAAGGCGCGCGCCCGCAGCCCGGTGGCCAGGGCCAGACAACCGATCAGCGGCATTGTCCAGGCCTGCCACTCGGTGTCCGTTCCCAGGATCCACAGTCCGGCGGCCACGGAGAGCGCCGCCAGCGCGGTGCCGAAGCTGAGGCCGCGGTGCGCCGAGCCGATGGCCACGTGGACGTCGGTGC
>NZ_JBNHGL010000531.1:0-658 GCF_059091245.1 Arthrobacter sp. Y3225116 | reverse complement strand
GTGGTGGACGCCGTGGGCATGGAGGCGCACGGCTCGCCCGTGGCCGGCGCGGTCCACCAGGCGGTGGGGCTGCTGCCGTCCGCCGTGGGCCGCAAGGCGATGGAGGCAGCGGGGGTGGACAGGCTCGACGCGCTCTACACCGCGATCGACGCCGTCCGGCGCGGCGGCACGATCTCGATCAGCGGCGTGTACGGCGGGATGAAGGACCCCCTGCCGATGCTGACCATGTTCGACAAGCAGCTCCAGCTGAGGATGGGCCAGTGCAACGTGAAGCGGTGGATCGACGATCTGCTGCCGCTGGTCGACCACCCGTCGGACCCGCTGGGCGTGCTCGACCTGGCGACCCACCAGGTTCCGCTGGAGCAGGCGCCGGAGATGTACGAGAAGTTCCAGAAGAAGGAGGACGGCTGCATCAAGGTGGTGCTCAAGCCGTAGTCCTGAACGGTTCGGCGGACCCGGCCGGCATGGATCGCCGGGGTCCGCCGTACCGGTTCACACGAAGATGAAGTTCCAGGTCCCGGCGGCCACCGCGGCAGCGGCGGCTGCGCCGGCGATGACCGCCCCGCCCAGCACCACCCACACATCCACCATGCTGTAGGTGGATTCGCGCGCCCAGGTCCGGGGCCCGGCGCCGAAGCCGCGGGCCTCCATCGCGACG
>NZ_JBNHGL010000530.1:0-669 GCF_059091245.1 Arthrobacter sp. Y3225116 | reverse complement strand
GCCGCAGCGACGGCGGCCGAAACGGCGGCGCACCCGGGTGCGGTCGGGCCCGTGCACATCAATCTCGCGTTCCGCGACCCGCTGTTCCCGGACACGGACACGGCTACGGATACGGACGCGGATACGGCCACTGATCACGCCACGGCGCCGGTGCGGGCAACGGACGACGGCGGTGGCTCGGAACCCGCTGCGACGGCACCGGCGGGATCGGCACCCGCGGCGATGGCACTGGCGGGATCGGCACCCGCGGCGACGGCACGGGACCGGGCCGCCGCGTGGCCCGCGGGCCAGGCGGAACCGCCAATCCAGGGGACCGAGGAACGCCGCACCGTGGTCGTGGCCGGACACGGTGCGGGAGCCGGGGCCGAAGCCTTCGCGCGGGCACACGGGCTGCCGCTGCTGGCCGAACCGTCCTCCAACGCGAGGTTCGGCCCCAACGCCATCGGCCCCTACCGTCTGCTGCTGGGCCACCTCGGGACGCAGATCGAACGGGCCGTGGTCTTTGGCCGCCCGACGCTCTCGCGGCCGGTGTCTGCCCTGCTGGCACGGGAGGACGTCCAGGCCGCGCTGTTCCAGCCGGACCCGGTCCCCTGGTACGAGCCCGGGCGCCGCCGCGAGCGGGTGATTTCCGAGCCGGCGGACCTGTCGATCTTCTCCGACCGGGGGCCC
>NZ_JBNHGL010000529.1:0-672 GCF_059091245.1 Arthrobacter sp. Y3225116 | reverse complement strand
GACCAGCGGCCGGCCCGCCGGCGCGTCCAACACGGCCTTGCTGCGCTCGAGGGCCTCCAGACCGTCTTCGCTCGCGTGGTGCGCCGAGCCGAGGTCGCGCAGCGGCTGGAAACACTCCGGAGCCAGGATCAGGGCCAGCAGTCCGGCTTCGAGTTCCATACCGCCGTAGACCAGCCGGATGCCCACGAACACCGCCACCACGGCCACCGAAATGGTGGCGATCAGTTCCAGTGCCAGTGAGGACAGGAAGGCGACCCGCAGGGTGGCCAGGGTCCGTTCCCGGTAGGCGCGGGCGACGTCGCCCAGGGCCCGGGTCTGCGCGGCGGCCCGACCTAGGCCGACCAGGACCGGCAGTCCCCGGGCCAGTTCCAGCAGGTGGTCGGACAGGCGGTCCAAGGCCGCGGCCGCCTGTTTTGTCCGGTCTTCGGTGTGCTTGCCGATCAGGATCATGAAGACCGGCACCAGCGGCAGCGTGAGCACCACGATCAGCGCGCTCACCCAGTCCGCGGCCAGGATCCGCAGCCCCACCAGCAGGGGTACGGTGGCGCAGGTCACCAGGGCCGGGAGGTACTTGGCGTAGTAGTCATCCAGGTTGTCCAGCCCCCGGGTGGCCAGCACACTGAGGGCGCCCTCGCCCGGGGCGGAGCCGTCGCGCCCGGCCGGGGAGGCGCC
>NZ_JBNHGL010000528.1:0-681 GCF_059091245.1 Arthrobacter sp. Y3225116 | reverse complement strand
GCCCTCGCGGCGGTCGGCCTCGGCGCCGCCGCGCTGATCGAAGACCTGGGCCGGCCCGAGCGGTTCCTCAACATGCTGCGCACCATCAAACCCACCTCGCCCATGAGCCTGGGCTCCTGGATCCTCGCCGCGTTCAGCGCCGGCGCCGGGATCTCGGCGGCGTCCGAAATCGACCGCCTGACCGGCTCCCGGCTGCCGCTGGGGCCGCTGCGCCCGGTGCTGCGCGCGCTCGAGGGCCCGGCGGGCGTCGAGGCCGCGGTGTTCGCGGCACCGCTCTCCGCCTACACCGCAGTTCTCCTGTCGGACACCGCGAACCCGACCTGGAATGCCGGCCGCGACGACCTGCCCTTCGTTTTCGTCAGTTCCGCGAGCCTCGCCGCGGCCGGTCTTGCCCTGATCACGACCCCCGTCCGCGAAGCCGGGCCCGCCCGTGCGCTCGCGGTCCTCGGCGTTGCCGGTGAGGTCATCGCCACCCGGGTACTGGAGCGCGGCATGGACCCGGTGGCCGCGGAACCCCTGCACAAGGGTGCTCCCGGGCAGATGCTTAAGTGGAGCGAGCGGCTGGCCGTCGCAGCCGGTGTGGGGGTGCTCGCCACCGGCAGGCACAGGCTGGCGGCCGCGGCCTGCGGCACGGCGCTGCTGGCCGCCTCGGCGCTGACGCGGTTCGGCATCCTGCGCGCC
>NZ_JBNHGL010000527.1:0-681 GCF_059091245.1 Arthrobacter sp. Y3225116 | reverse complement strand
CGCCGCGACGCCCAGCGCGATGGCCACGGTGTTGAACCGGTTGGTGCTCAGCTGCCGGGCGGCGAACTGCAGCGGGGTCTTCACCGACGGCACGCCGGCCGCCCCGGAGGGTTCGACGTCCTTCGCCGGGTGCGGCTTGAGCATGGCGGCCGAGATGAAGGCGGCGGCACCGTAGACCACCAGGGCGATCAGCGACACCCACAGGGTCACGGCGCTGCGGCTGATGGCACTGGCAACGATGGCCACCACCAGCACGGCGACGCCGCCGACCAGCAACTCGTTCAGGAACCAGGAGCGGATGCGCCGCCGGTTCCAGCCCATGGCCCGCAGCGTCACGGCTTCGGTCCGGCGGGAGCGGGTGAAGGCGACGGCGCTGGCGGCGGTCAACAGGGCCGCGCCGCCGACGGTCAATGCGAGCAGCGCCGCGCTGGAGGCACTCAGGGCGCCCTGCACCTCGCCGGCCGCGCCCTGGCGGACCCAGGACTGCTGCACGGTGCCGAGGTCGCTGACCGTGCCGGAGGCGTCCTTGTAGTAGTCGGGCACGTAGATGGACACGTCCTCGCGGGCCGAGCCGGCCACCACCTGGGTCTGCAGGCCGAGGTCCTCGATCGCGGCGGCCACGGCGTTGATCTGGTCTTCGGCGTCGGCCCAGGAGCCGGCGGCGTCGACGCGGACGCGGAC
>NZ_JBNHGL010000526.1:0-685 GCF_059091245.1 Arthrobacter sp. Y3225116 | reverse complement strand
GACCGGGCGCCGCCGCACGCCGCCGACCCCCAGACCCGACGCACGCCGCCGGCGCCGCCGTACGCCGCCGGAGCCAGTCAGAGCCCGCGGACCAGCAGGTTCGGGTGCAGCTGCTCCCAGCCCTCGGCCAGGTCCTTGGCGGCGTCGTAGTTGTCCTGGATTAGCTTGGCTACCACCCCGGCCGTGCCGAGTTCGACCGGCTCCGGCCCCGTACCGCCGCAGCCGCTCGCCGCCCCGGAAGCCCCCACCTCCACGATGATCACGCACACGCCGCGGTCCGCCGGGTTGTCCGGGACTGCGGCATAGAAGGCGAAGCCGCCCGTTTCCGCCAACGACCGGACGCTGCCGGGCGCCACGCGCAGGACCTCGGCACCACCCGCCAGCTTGTCGTCCGGGCCGGCGGGAGCCTCCAGCGCCCCGATCCCGGACGTCGACCCGGCGCAACCGGCGAGCGCTAGCAGGACGGCGCCACCGGCAGCCATCGTGGTCAATGTGCGCATGATGCCCTGCCCCCTCGAAAGATGTTTGTCCCACGCTAGCCGCGGAAAGACAAGGACGGGACGCCCGCTCCGTTACGAAGCGATAACTTCGCAGTCAGGCCGACGCGGCCGCTTCAATCGCTTCGGGCGAGAGCACGTGCCCGATGGCCAGCGCCACCGCCCCCAGCACGCCGGCGCGCTGCCCG
>NZ_JBNHGL010000525.1:0-702 GCF_059091245.1 Arthrobacter sp. Y3225116 | reverse complement strand
ACCGGGCAACAGGCGCCCGGACGCGGCCGAGGCACTCGCCGGCGCCTACGCCGCAAGCGCCGCGGTGCACCGCACCGACGACGGACAGATCGACGTGCTGAAGACCGTCGGCGGCGTCCGCGGTCTGGCCGAGAGCATCCTGCCCGGCGTGATCTTCCTGGTGGTGTTCACCATCGGCCGGGAGCTCGGCCCCGCCCTGATCGGAGCGCTTGCGGCCGCCGCCGTCTTCACCCTGCTGCGCCTGGTGCAGCGGGGCACCGTGACGCAGGCCTTCTCCGGCCTGGTGGGGGTCGCCATCTGCGCCTTCGTTGCCAACAGCACGGGCCGGGCCGAGGACTTCTATGTCTGGGGCTTCATCACGAATGCCGCCTACATTCTGGTCATGCTGGTGTCCGTGGCCGTCAAGTGGCCGGTGCTGGGCCTGATCTTCGGGCTGATCCGCAGCGAGGGCACGGCATGGCGGCAGCAGCCGCAGCGGCTGAAGGCGTACACCATCGCCACCTGGATCGTGATGGCGGTGCTCCTGCTGCGGCTTGCGGTGCAGCTTCCCCTCTACCTGATGGGCGAGGACGGACTGGTGGCGCTGGGCACCACCCGCTTGCTCATGGGCGTGCCGCTGTACGCGCTGGGGCTGTGGCTGGCGTGGCTGGTCTCCCGCCCGGCCGCCGTCGAGGCGGGCCGGTCCGAGTGACCTAGTCTGCC
>NZ_JBNHGL010000524.1:0-704 GCF_059091245.1 Arthrobacter sp. Y3225116 | reverse complement strand
GGCAACTTCCCGCCGCCGCCTCCGGGCAGCTCCGGCGCCTACCCGCCGCCGCCCGCCGGCGGCTTCCCGGCGCACAGCAACGCGTTCTTCAGCTGGTTCCGCAACCTCGGCGTTTCCCGCGGGCAGGACCGCTGGATCGGCGGGGTAGCCTCCGGCGTCGCGCACCGGACCGGGCTGGACCCGATCCTGGTCCGCGGGCTGTTCATCCTGCTCGCCGTCTTCGGCGGCATCGGCGTGCTGCTCTACGGCGTGGCCTGGGCCCTGCTGCCCGAGCCGGACGGCCGGATCCATGCCGAAGAAGCCGGCCGCAGCAACTGGACGGCAGGCATGACCGGCGCGGTGATCTTCACGGTCCTCGGCGTGTTCAGCCGCCCGTTCAGTTGGATCTTCGGGTTCGACAACGACGGCGGCTGGGGCTTCGGCGGCTTCGTCTGGGCCGTGATCTGGCTGGGCGCGGTGGGGTTCTTCATCTACTGGCTCGCCACGCGCAACAAGGCAGACACTCCGGATTCGGCGCCGACCGGAGCGGACGGCTTCCCGCCCGCACCGGCCTCCGGCGGCGGTGCCTCCGCCTACTACGGTGCCCCCGGCACCACCGGCACCACCGCTACCTCCTACGGTTCGACGCCGGCGTCCGCGGCCGGATACGGCAACGCGGGCCACGGCGGCCACCAGGGCCCGCCGCGGCAGGCCTACCCGCAGCC
>NZ_JBNHGL010000523.1:0-714 GCF_059091245.1 Arthrobacter sp. Y3225116 | reverse complement strand
CCGCCGCGCCCCAGGACGGGGGCAGCATCCCGATCGGCCTGCTGGACATGCCGTCCCGGCAACGGCAGGTGCCGCTGCGCTGGCAGCCGGAGCACGACGGCCACCTGGCCGTTCTCGGGGTAGGAGGCGGAGGACACCGGGAGTTTTTGCGGGTCCTGGCGTCGCAGCTCCTGGGCGGACCGGTGGAACGCCACTGCTACGTGCTGGACGGTGACGGTTCGCTGGGCTTCGCCGCGGACGCCGGCCGGACCGGCGCCTACGTCGGTCCCCAGGACAGCGAACGGGCGGCACGGGTGCTGCGCCGCCTGGCCAACGAGGTTTCCTCCCGGCTCGGCAGCCTGGCCTCGGCCGGGGGTCCGGCCAAACCGGCGGCCGCCGTTCCGTTGCTCGTCCTGGTCAGCGGGTGGGGCCGCTGGCTCGGTGGCTTCCGGGCCGGCCGGCTCGGCTGGGCCGAAGACTGCCTGCAGGACCTGGCCCGCGACGGCGGGGCGACCGGGGTCGTCCTGGCCGTGACCGGAGACCGTGAACTGTCGGGCAGCCGTTTCCTGCCGCTCATGGGCAACCGGCTCTACCTGCCGACCGGGGCCGGTCCCGAAACGTTGCTGGGCTGGCCCCGGCTTCCGCCCATGGACGCCGTGCCCGGCAGGGCTTAGCGGCGCAGGCCGAGGCGCTCGATGAGCGAACGGTAGCGCGTGATGTCGGTGTCACGCAGGT
>NZ_JBNHGL010000522.1:0-718 GCF_059091245.1 Arthrobacter sp. Y3225116 | reverse complement strand
CGCGGCCGGCGGGGCGGACGGTTCCGGGCCGGAGGGCACGGTGACCGTTTTCGCGGCGGCGTCGTTGCACTCCGTCTTCTCCGGGCTGGCCGACGAGTTCGAGGCCGGCCACCCCGGCGTGGAGGTGCGCCTGAACAGCGGGGGTTCTTCCGACCTCGCCGCCCAGATCCTGGCGGGGGCCCCGGCGGATGTTTTCGCGACGGCCGACCAGGCAACCATGGACCTGGTTGCCGGGCACGGACTGAACGACGGCCCGCCGGTGGTCTTCGCCACCAACGTGCTGCAGATCGCGGTGCCCGCCGCGAACCCCGCTGGCGTCTCGTCGCTGGACGACCTGGCCGAGCCCGGGGTCAAAACCGTGCTGTGCGCACCCCAGGTTCCCTGCGGCGCCGCGGCCGCCGCCGTCCAACGCGCCGCCGGCGTGGATATCCCGGCGGTCAGCGAAGAGCAATCGGTCACCGACGTCCTAGGCAAGGTGCTCTCCGGCCAGGCCGACGCCGGCCTGGTGTATGCGACGGACGTGCAGGGCGCCGGAGGCAAGGCCCGTGGCATCCCCATCCCGGAAGCCGGGCAGGCGGTCAACGCCTACCCGATCGTCGGCCTGAAGGGGACGGACAACCCGGCGGCAGCCGAAGCCTTCGTGGATCTCGTCACCGGGGACGCCGGCCGGCGGGCCCTGGCGGCCGCGGGATTCGGCCCGCCGTGACCGCAGCGCGGC
>NZ_JBNHGL010000521.1:0-728 GCF_059091245.1 Arthrobacter sp. Y3225116 | reverse complement strand
CGGCGGCGGCCCCCGGGCGCCGCCAGGGCGTGAGCACCCGCTCAAGCGCCACCAGGAGCACGTCCATCAGCGCCGCCAGCACCAGGGTCATCAGGATCCCCACCACGATTTCGGTCATGAAATAGCGCTGCAGCCCGTCGGTGAACAGGAAACCGAGGTTCCGGACACCGATCAGCGCGCCGACGCTGGCTACCGAGATGTTGCTCACGGACACCACCCGCAGCCCGGCCACCAGCACCGGAATGCACAGCGGAAGGTCCACGCTGAAAAACCGGCGGACCGGCAGGTAGCCCATGGCCACCGCCGCCTGCCGGACGCCGTCGTCCACGGAGTTCAGCGCGTCCACCACGGCGCGGACCAGCAGCGCGACCGAGTACACGGTCAGCGCCACGATCAGGTTGGACATTTCCAGGATGCCGGTGCCGAGGATGACCGGCAGGATCACGAACAGGGCGAGCGAGGGGATCGTGTACAGCACCGAGGAGAGGGACAGGACCAGGCCGCGCACGGCGCGGATCCGCCAGGCCAGGTAGCCCAGCGGCAGCGACAGCACGAGTCCGAACACCAGCGGGAGCGCGGACTGGAACAGGTGGAGGGCACTGAGCTCCAACACATACGGCAGGTTCGCCAGGAACCACTCCATCAGCTGCCGCCCGCCCGGAGCCTCTGCAGCACGGCCGCGGGATCGACCAAGCCGGCCACCCGCCCGTCGGCGTCGACGGCGACGC
>NZ_JBNHGL010000520.1:0-729 GCF_059091245.1 Arthrobacter sp. Y3225116 | reverse complement strand
CTCGCCGGGCCGCCCGGCCGTGGTGACCGTGTTCCGGCAGCCGGTCCAGGCGGCCGCCCGGCTGCGGGCCGAGCTGCCGGAAATCATCCACGATGTGGTGGTGGAGCAGACCGCGCAACTGCTGAACATGGCGCCGGAAGCGGTTGACCCCGGCTATGGCCGGACCCGCCCCTGACCGGCGTTCCGGTCCCGGCGCCGCTTCTTCCCTAGTACCCGATATCGACCGGCACCGCGTTCTGCGCCTGCGTGCCGGCGGGCACCGGCAGGACCGCAACGTCGGGAGCGCCGCCGTCGGTCAAGACCTGGGCGCCGTAGACGGCTTCGCCGGACGCGCTGATCAACAGGGCCGCGGCGTCGGCGCCGTCTGCCCGGGGATCCACGGTCACGGTGGTTCCGGCGGGCACCGTCACCGCCTGCTTCTCCCCCAGTTTGCCCTTCGGATCCACCGGCGTGATTTCCACCCGGGCGTCCCCGGACGGCGCGCTGAAGGCCATCCGGGAGCTGACACCGCCCGGCACGACCGCCACATGGTTGCTGCCGAGGCGGCCGGTCGCCGGTGACCACCCGAAGTCCACCGGTTCGCCCGCCTCGGTTCCCCTGCTGACCCGCGCGGCGGCAGCGATGGACACGTCGGCGCTGATTTCGACGGAATACGTGCCGGCGGGCAACGACTCCAGCGGCACCCTGGTGACGCTGCCGGCCGCCGCGGAACAGATTCAGCTGGCTCAC
>NZ_JBNHGL010000519.1:0-734 GCF_059091245.1 Arthrobacter sp. Y3225116 | reverse complement strand
GGCGACGGCACGCACGAACACCCCACCCAGGCGCTGCTGGACGCGTTCACGCTGCGGCGCACTTGGGCCAGGCTCAACGGCACCGCCTCGGCCGGGACCGACCTGGCCGGCATGAAGGTGGCCATCGTCGGGGACATCCTGCACTCCCGGGTGGCCCGCTCCAACCTCTGGCTGCTGCGCACCCTCGGCGCCGAGGTCACCATGGTCGCCCCGCCGACGCTGCTGCCGGTGGGCAGTCGGCAGTGGCCGTGCACGATCAGCTACGACCTGGACGCCACGCTGGCCGAGGGCACCGACGCGGTCATGATGCTGCGCGTGCAGGGGGAGCGGATGAACGCCGCCTACTTCCCGTCCACGCAGGAGTATTCGCGCCGCTGGGGGTTCGACGACCGCCGCCTGGCGGCGCTGGACGCCTCCGGCCGCGCCGGCACCATCATTATGCACCCCGGCCCGATGAACCGCGGGCTGGAAATTTCCTCGGCGGCAGCCGATTCGCCGCGGTCCACCGTGTTGGACCAGGTACGCAACGGGGTTGCCGTGCGGATGGCCGCGCTCTACCTGTTGCTCTCCGGCGGCACCGAATCCGCCGCCCCCGCACCCATCGCCGCCCAGGAGGCCAAGTGACCGAGTCCAGCGAAACCACCTACCTGATCCGCGGGGCTTCGCTGACCGGCGGGGAGCGTGCCGACCTGCTGGTCCGCGGCGGGAGAATCGCGGAGGCGGGCACCGGCCTG
>NZ_JBNHGL010000518.1:0-738 GCF_059091245.1 Arthrobacter sp. Y3225116 | reverse complement strand
GCCAGCGTGGCCACGCTGTGGTGGGCGTTGAGGCCGCTGGGATTCGGCACCACCCAGAGTTCGGCCCCGCCGAGCGTCTCCGGTTGCCGGCCCAGCTGCGCCTTCGGCCGCTCAAAGCCCACCCGGTAGGCGCTCACTCCGGCGACCGCCACCACCCGGGCCCCCAGGGTTTCGACCCTGGCGGCCAGGCGCCGGGCCCCGGTCCGCAGTTCCTCGGCACCCAGTTCGTCCGCCCTGGCGGTAGCCCGCGGGACAAAGTTGGTGATGCCCACGCCACGGTCGATCAGGTGGTTGCGGTCCGCCGCCGCCATGCCGTCCCCGGCGCGGATTTGATGGTCGGTGATGCCGGCGGCCGCCAGGGCCGGGTAGAACCGGTTGCCGGGCCGGGCGAAGTGCGATCCGGTGGCAGCCGACCAGAGGCCGGGATTGATGCCGACGAACAGCAGGCGCAGGCCAGGGCCCAGCAGATCGGGGACCAGCGCGTCCCGGTAGGCGAGCAGTTCGGCACGGGTAAAGGGCACAAATCCACTCTTTCACACGGCTTGCCGTCCCGCCGCGAAACCGGCCGCATGCTCAGACTCACGGCCCCCTGCTCCGGACAGACGAAGGCACGGCGCCCTCCGAAGAGTGGCGCCGTGCCCGTGCCGCCGCCCGCTCAGGCGGGCCGGCGAATCAGTCGGTACCGGCGTCGAACGCTGCGCGGTCCAGCGCCTCGTCGGCCGCGCGGTCGGCCGGGTC
>NZ_JBNHGL010000517.1:0-740 GCF_059091245.1 Arthrobacter sp. Y3225116 | reverse complement strand
GCTGGTCGCGGCCGCTGAGCGGCGGCGAAGGGCCTGCCGCTGGTTAACGCGAGGGGCGCCGCTCCCCCGGTGCGGGGAACGGCGCCGCCGACGGCTGCGGGACTACCGCTTGTAGTTCGGTGCTTCCACGGTCATCATGATGTCGTGCGGGTGGGACTCCTTCAGCCCCGCCGCCGTGATCCGCACGAACTTGCCCTTGGCCTTCAGCTCGGCGATGTTGCGGGCGCCGGTGTAGAACATGGTCTGGCGCAGGCCGCCGACCAGCTGGTGCGCGACGGCCGAGAGCGGGCCGCGGTAGGGCACCTGGCCTTCGATGCCCTCGGGGATCAGCTTCTCGTCGTCGGGCACATCGGCCTGGAAGTAGCGGTCCTTCGAGTAGGAGGTGTTCTTCCCGCGCGTCTGCATGGCCCCGAGCGAGCCCATGCCGCGGTAGGCCTTGAACTGCTTGCCGTTGACGAACACCAGGTCGCCCGGGGACTCGGCGGCGCCGGCCAGCAGCGAACCGAGCATCACGGTGTCCGCGCCGGCCACCAGGGCCTTGCCGATGTCCCCGGAGTGCTGCAGGCCGCCGTCGGCAATCACGGGGATGCCCGCCGGGATGGCCGCCTTGGCCGACTCGTAGATCGCGGTGATTTGCGGTACGCCGACGCCGGCGACCACGCGGGTGGTGCAGATGGAGCCCGGGCCTACGCCCACCTTGATGGCGTCGGCGCCGGCGTCGACCAGTGCCTGCGCGCCTT
>NZ_JBNHGL010000516.1:0-745 GCF_059091245.1 Arthrobacter sp. Y3225116 | reverse complement strand
GACGCCGCCAGCTACTACGCCGAATCCGGCAGGCCGGGAGCCGGCGCGTCTTCTGCGCGGCCGGCCGAGCCCGTGGACGTGAACTCGGCACCGGCGGCGGCCCTGCAGAAGCTGCCAGGGATCAGCAGGCACAAGGCGCGCAAGGCCGTGCGGTTGCGCCAGGAGCGTGGCCCCTTCCGCACCGTGGCGGACTTCGCGGCCGCCCTGGACGTGCGGGAACCAGAGCTGGCACGGCTGAACCGGTTGGTGGTTTGCAAGCTTCCGCCGGCCACACCGGTGCCGTTTGGAAGGTCGGTGGATTACTGATGTCTTCGGCCCAACCGAGCCTGATGTGGAATCTGCGCCAGAGCCTCTGGCTGCTGGTCCCCCTGGGAACCTTCGGGTTCCTGGGCGGAGCTGCCTTGCTGGTGGTCGGTTCGCGGGCGGGGCGGCCGCTGTGGTGGATCCTCGGCCTAGTCCACCTCACGCTCACGGCCGTGGCCATAGCCCTGGTCGACGGCACCGGCGTGCAGGAGGAAATCGCCACGTGGCTGCTCCTGGCGTGCTGGCTGGCCGGCAGCAGCTTCGCGCTGGCCATCAATCCCGAGTACCTGAGGTTCAAGTGGGACCGTGACCGCGGCGCGGCCCGTCCTTCCCGCACCACGGGGTCAACAACACGGGCACGCTCCGGCAGCCAGCTGAGCTCCCGTGGACGGTCGCGCACCCGGTCCGGCGCGAACAGCCCCAGGTCCGCGCCCCGTGGCCG
>NZ_JBNHGL010000515.1:0-747 GCF_059091245.1 Arthrobacter sp. Y3225116 | reverse complement strand
CCTCGTCGAAGTCCAAGTCCAGCGACGGGTAGTACAGGACCTGGTGCGTGATCCGGTCGAAGCCCTCGTCGTGGGCCATCGCCGTCACCGCCGCCACGAAGTTGGCGCCGGAGCTGTCGCCGGCCAAAGCTAGGTTCTTGCCGTCCCAGGCCAGGCTCCCGCCCTGCTCGGCGGCCCAGCGGACCACGCCGTAGCACTCCTGCAGGCTGGTCGGGAAGGCGGCCTCGGGTGCCAGTTGATAACCGACGGAGATGACCTTGTAACCGCTCTCCTTGGCCAGCGCCCGCGCGACATGGTCGTGCGTTTCCAGGCTGCCGGAGAAGAATGCGCCGCCGTGGAAGTACACCAGCAGCCCGTGGGTCTCGGCCTCCGCCGGGGTGTAGATCCGCACCGGGACTTCGCCCGCCGCAGTGGCTGCAACGGTGTCCTCGACGGCGTGCAGCGGCAGCCGTTCCTCCAGCGGGGCGACGAACTGCAGGTCGCCCGCGCGCTTTGCCTCGGGGTCGGGGCGCGTGCCGTGGTCGAACGGCGGCAGCGTGGCCAGGAGTTTGCCGATTTCGGGGTGGATTGTCACTCGACACCAGCCCCCTTCTCGAAGGACGTGGTCTCCGGGAAGGAGTCACCGATGTCGAACGGCTTGCGGGAGATGTCCTGCAGCACGTCGGTGATGGGCTTGCGCTTGGCCTGGTAGGTGCGCAGGGCGTCCTGCAGGTCGGAGCCGTCCTTGATGGCGTCGGCCAGCCAGGC
>NZ_JBNHGL010000514.1:0-787 GCF_059091245.1 Arthrobacter sp. Y3225116 | reverse complement strand
GCGAGGTGTTTGCCCGGCCGCGCAGTGCCTTCGCCGCCGGCATGACCGGCCTGAACTTCGTCACCGGCACCGCCACGGAGACCGGGCTGGCCGGCGCCGACGGGACGCACTGGAGCGGCGAAGCCGAAGCCGGGCTGCGTCCCGGGGACCCCGCGGCGGCGGTGTTCCGTCCTGCCTCGGTGGCGCTGTTCCCCGACCTGCCGGCCGGCAGCCCGCGCAACGCCGTGGCGGCCACCGTGACCGAACTGGTGCCGCACGGCGGCCTGGTCACGGTCAGGGCCGGCGCGCTGGCCGCCGAGGTCACGCCCGCCGCGGTTTCCGACCTGTCGTTGGCGCCGGGGGAACGCGTGCACTTTGTGGTCAAGGCGGCCGAGGTTTCGATCTACCCGCGCTGACTGTCCCGTCCGGGGAGGCCCCGCGGGGCCGCCCGGGGGCCGTCCCCTAGGATGGCAGCAGAACATGCACGCGCGGCACCCTTTCCGGCACCCGGCCGTCGGTTCCGCCTGCGACAAGGAGGGCCAGTGGCACAGAGCGTTGCCGGGCATTGCGCCGTCGTCGAGGAATTGCTCCGTCACGCCGCACGGGGCTGCCTCGCCGGGAGCGAGACGGTGGCCCTGGCGGCGGCCCTCGGGCGGGTGCTGGCCGCCGACGTGGCCGCGCCGATGAGCCTGCCGCCCTTCGCGAACTCGCAGATGGACGGCTACGCGGTCCGCAGCGCGGAGACCGCCGGGGGAGCCGGGTTCGCCGCGGCCGCGGCGATTCCGGCCGGCTATGCCGCCCCGGCGCT
>NZ_JBNHGL010000513.1:0-794 GCF_059091245.1 Arthrobacter sp. Y3225116 | reverse complement strand
GGGTCGGGCCGGGCGGGCGCGGAGCCGGGCGGGCCCACGGGGCCGGGGCGGGCGCAGCCTCGAAAACGACGGCCTCGGGACCACGACCTGACGATCAACATCGATTTTCGCGTGGCCATCCGACTACCGATGGATATAGTGATTGGCAACACAACACTGAAAAGGAAGTTGAATCAGTGAGTCTCCGCTACGCCTTGCTGGCGCTGCTCAGCGTCGAACCCATGACCGGTTATGACCTCTACAAGGAATTCGAGTCGTCCGTCGGGAATGTGTGGCACGCGCCCGACTCCCAGATCTATCCGGAGCTGCGGCGGATGGAGCAGGAAGGGCTGCTCGACGGGGAGGAGGTCATCTGGGGCCAGCGCGGGAGGAAGCGCCGCTACCACATCACCGCCGCCGGGCTGCAGGCCTTCCGCGAGTGGATGAACACCACGCTCGACTACACCCGCGTGCGGGATCCCGCCCACCTGAAGGCGGCCTACCTGGAGTGGGCCGAACCGGACGCTGCGCGCGAACAGATGCGCGCGCACATTGAGCATTACACCGCGCTCCGGCAGCAGTGGGAGCAGCGAATCCGCGAGATCGACGACGACAGCAGCGAGATGCTCAATCGCCGGTTGGCCGGCACCCCGGCGAGCGAACGGACGCGGGTGAAGGCCTTCAAGCGCTTTACCTACGAAGGGCTGGTGGCCCGCGCGGAACAGGAGATTACCTGGGCACGCCGCGGCCTCGCGCTCATCGACCGGCTTTCCGACCAGCCGGGCATCCAGCAGCCGCAGGCGCCGCAGCCGGCG
>NZ_JBNHGL010000512.1:0-800 GCF_059091245.1 Arthrobacter sp. Y3225116 | reverse complement strand
GGCATCGGGGCCGGGGCGTTGGGCACGGCCGGGGCCGCCGCAGCAACCCGGCCGGATTCCGCACCGGATGACGAGCGGATTGCGCGTTTGGTGGCGGACCCGACGTCGGCCACCCACCGGCAGCTGCTGCAGCTCTTGGCCCCGACAATCGCGGCTGCCGCCCAAACGGCTGCCAACGGGCGCGTCGATCCCCGCCAGGCCGGTTACGACGTCGTCCTGCTGCTGGGCCAGTCAAACATGCAGGGCTGCGGCCTCCCCTTCGATCCGGCCATCGATGTGGAGCTCGACGGGATCGACCAGCTGGCGGGTTCCGGCCCGTTCGCCGGCCGGGTCATCCCGGCCAGCGAACCGCTCTGCCATGTTGCCAGTGTGTGGGTGGACGGCAGGCCCGCGGTGGGACCGGGCCTCGAATTCGCGCGGCAGCTGTGGCTGGCCCAGCCGGCCGGCCGCAAGGTGTTGCTGGTTCCCGCGGCCATGGGCGGCACCTCGATCACCGGCAACGCCGACTACTCCTGGGATCCGGACAACAAAACTGCCCGAACGAACCTGTGCCACCGCGCGCTGGACGCCGCCCGGCAGGCGCTCTCGCTGAATCCGCGCAACCGCTTGGCGGCGGTGCTGTGGCACCAGGGCGAGTCCGACGCGGTGCTGGGCGCCTCGGAGGGCTGGTACCGCCGCAAGTTGCTGCAGATCATCGATCTGGTCCGCGACGCACTGGGGTCGGCGCCGTTCCTGATCGGCGGGATGGTGCCCGAATGGCTGCCCGACGACCGGCGGCGGCGCGGCATCGAGGCCGCCCA
>NZ_JBNHGL010000511.1:0-803 GCF_059091245.1 Arthrobacter sp. Y3225116 | reverse complement strand
GGACCCGCCAGCCCGGCGGGGGCGGCCTCCTTCGCGGCGCCCTCCAGTACGACGACGGTGCGCGGCCACACCGTGCCGGCGGGCACTTCCAGCAGGCCCGCGGGAAGCCCCGCCGCCAGGCTGGCGTGGAGCGATGCGAGCAGCCGGCGGGCGACGCCGGGGCGGTCCTTCCACCAGCCGTCCGGCCGGGAGCCGACCACGTTCGCCGCGTCGACCACAAGCACCGGCGGGTGCTCCAGCAGCGTGCGCAGCCGCGGCCATGCCTCGCCGAAGTGCGGATGCAGCGGCAACTGGTCCACCTCATCCAGCGGGACCCAGGCCAGCGCCAGGCTCTCGGCGTCGGTGATTTCCGGTTCGAACGGGCGAACGGTCCTGGCGGCGGCGGTTGTGTAGGACCAGAAGCCCAGGTCAAGGACCGAGGTAAACAGCGGGGCCAGCGCGTCGAGCGGGACGTCGGCTTCCTCGGTGGCCTCGCGGAGGGCTGCATCGACGGCCGGTTCGTCCTGATGCCTCGCCCCGCCGGGGATTCCCCAGGTGCCGCCGAAATGGCTCCACTTTGCGCGGTGCTGGAGCAGGATGCCGCGCTCGCGGTCCACCGCCAGCAGCCCGGCGGAGCCGAACCGGCCCCACATCCGGGTACCGTCCGGCCCCTCCACCCAGGCGTCGCCGGGATCGCGCGGACCGTGGAATGGCGGCGGGGTTTCAGTCATGATTCCAGCTTGCCACGGTCGGCGGGGCCAGGTGGAGGTCGAGGCGCGGCCCGCGGCGGAGCCAGGTGGAGGGCGAGGAGCGGCCCGTGGCGC
>NZ_JBNHGL010000510.1:0-814 GCF_059091245.1 Arthrobacter sp. Y3225116 | reverse complement strand
GTGTGCTATTACTATATCATCGTGGACTACAAGCTGGCCATGGCCAACGCCGGCGGCGGCGTCCGCGGCACCGTGTCCGAACGCGACGGACGCGCCAGCACCGTCGTCGTCGGCCGCAACAACTGGATGGACGAGAACGGCATCGCCCTCACCGACACCCACCGCCGCGCCCTGCTGGAGCAGCAGCAGGCCGGATCCACGGCGGTCTGGGTCGCCGTCGACGGCACCATCG
Source organism: Arthrobacter sp. Y3225116 (assembly GCF_059091245.1). Lineage (NCBI taxonomy): Bacteria > Bacillati > Actinomycetota > Actinomycetes > Micrococcales > Micrococcaceae > Arthrobacter > Arthrobacter sp. Y3225116. The sequence continues at coordinate 582 of NZ_JBNHGL010000510.1, read as the reverse complement.
CCGGGATCGTCAGCCTCCAGGACACCGTGAAGGAGAACTCGGCCGCCGCCATCGCACGGTTCAAGGACCTGGGGCTGCACCCCATCCTGCTCACCGGCGACAACGCAGCGGTGGCCGCCGAGGTGGCCGCCGAGGTCGGCATCGCCGCCGAGGACGTCTTCGCCGACGTGCTCCCCGAGGAGAAGGTGGCCGCGATCAAGCGGCTGCAGGACGAGGGCAAGACGGTGGCGATGGTGGGCGACGGCGTGAACGACGCCGCCGCGCTGGCCCAGGCCGACCTGGGCATCGCCATGGGCGCCGGCACCGACGTGGCGATCGAGGCCGCGGACCTGACCGTGATGGGCAGCGACCTCGGCCAGGTGGTGCAGTCCATCGAGCTCAGCCGCCGGACGCTCTCCACCATCAAGTCGAACCTGTTCTGGGCCTTCGCCTACAACACGCTCGGCATCCCGGTGGCAGCGCTCGGGCTGCTCAACCCGATGATCGCCGGGGCCGCGATGGCCGCCAGTTCCGTGCTGGTGGTGGCCAACTCCCTGCGCCTGCGCCGCTTCGGACGGTAGCGGGCGGGGGCGGCAGTCCGAC
>NZ_JBNHGL010000509.1:0-815 GCF_059091245.1 Arthrobacter sp. Y3225116 | reverse complement strand
CCAGGTGCGGCCGGGGCATCGGTCGGCGGTGTGGCGGACGGCGCCGCGTTTGCGGGAGGCGCCTTCGCCGCCGTCGTTTCGGTGCCCCGTTCAGGGAGTTGGCGCAGCCCGTAGAGCAACAGCCCGACGGCGACGACGGCCGCCAGGGCGGTGGCGCCTTGCCAGCCGGCCCAGAGCGCGGCGACGGGGAAGAACAAGCCCGAGAACAGCTGGCTGCCTTGAACGCCGGATTGCTTGACCCCGATCCAGCCCGGGCGCTTGGGCGCTGGAACCTGGGTCATGATGATCCGGTTCGTGGTCGGGTTGGAAATGGCCTGCGTGGGGCCGGCCAGCAGCGCGGCGATCACCAGGACCAGATAGTGGTGGGACAGCGAGGCGACCACCAGTGCCACCGCCGTGCCGGCGAAGATCAGGATCAGCTGGGCGCGGCTGGAAATCCGGTCGCTGAGTTTGCCCAGCCACATGCTGGAGACGGCGGCGCTGGCGAAAATGGCCGTGGCCAGCAGGCCGAATTGGGCCTCGCTGATGCCCAGGTCGTCGATGACCAGCGGGCTGACGGTGCTCAGGCCGTAGTTCAGCAGCGGGCCGACGCCCATGGCGCAGGTCAGGACGAAAAGCAGTGCGCCACTGGGGTGTCTGGACATACTGCTCTCCTCGCTGCCCGGGTCGGGCTCCGTCCAGCAGGTTACTCCCCGCGCCGGCCTTCCGGCGGCAGGCTTCGCAGCAGAACGGTCTCCGACCGTAACAATGGAGAGGTGGCTCACGTGCGGCGGCGCCGGCCGGACTCCCGCCGCCCTGGTGGCGGCCGGACGGGC
>NZ_JBNHGL010000508.1:0-819 GCF_059091245.1 Arthrobacter sp. Y3225116 | reverse complement strand
GCAGGGAGGGTCGGCGATCCGGGAAGCCCGGCCGGAACGCCCCGCCCCCGGACGGTGCGGCCCCGCGGCGACCGGTACATCGATGTGGAACTGGTCGTGCTGGACTGCGGCCGGCTGCCGCTGGCGGTTGTGCACCCGCAGGCTTAGCGGGCAGACCGGCGGCGCACGTTTCTGGCGTGAAGGCGGTCCGTGGAAGTCCGGCCCGGGATCATGCCGGCCGGGATCAGGCGCCGTCGTCCCGCTATCAGGCCGGGATCAGGCGCCGGCGTCGCGCTGCCCCGGGGCGTTTGCCTCGTGGTTCCGGAGCCCGTGAGTGCGCCGGTCCTCTTTCATGGCGGCTTCGAAGAGGTGCTTGCGGCCGCCGGCCAGCGTTTCACGTGCCTGCCGCTCCAGCTCCTTGAAGGGGCCGTAGTAGATCTCGTCGTACTCGTCGATGATCTGGAACGTCCAATGCCCCTCGATGACGTTGCGGCCCACGATCTCCCGATCGACCCGCTCGGCCAGTTCATGGTGTCCGGCCTTGCGCAGCAGTTCCACGGCCTCGCCCAGCGCCAGGTCCGCCGTACCGGTGAGCCGGTGGAAGCCGTACAGCAGGCCGCGGGCGTGTTCCACCGCTTCCAGCGCCTCGGACATCTTGCCCAGGGCCTCGAGGGTGGCGTCGTCGAGGCCCTCGGGGCGCTGGTACTTTTCCGCGGGCCCGTCCTCCGGTCGCTTTGTCATGGTGGGCACTCTAGCGCTTGCCGGTTGTCGCGTCACCGGCAGCCCCACGCCCGGCGGCCCCGCCCAGGGCGGCGTTGCGTCAGAAATGAATATCACACC
>NZ_JBNHGL010000507.1:0-830 GCF_059091245.1 Arthrobacter sp. Y3225116 | reverse complement strand
CGCGTTAAGCCCGGCGAAGGCGGCCTGGGCCGAGGTGCTGGCGTCCACCAGCGAGCGGGCCTCCGGGCCGTAGACCACCGGCCCGGGCCCGAAGAGTTCGGCCAGGCGCACGAAGGCGGTGTCCTGGTCCGACAGGCCGCCCAGCACCAGGATCAGCCGTTCGCCCTGGATGCCCACCAGCGTGTCGGCGGCGTAGCGGGAGCTGGCGCGGCGCAGTTCGGTCACGAAGCTGGGGCCCGGTTCACCGGGGGAGCCGCCCACCATCACCGTGATGGGCCCGGTGGTCTTCCAGCCGACCGCGGCGATCCGGGAGCGCAGGGCGTCGGAGCTTTCGCCGCGGAGGATCGCATCCACGACCAGCGCCTCGAGCCGGGTATCCCAGGAGCCGCGCGTCTCGGCGGCGCGGGCGTACACGTCGGCGGCAGCGAAGGCGACCTCCCGGGAATAGCGCAGCACCGCTTCGCGCAGTTGGGCCTCGTCGCTTTCGCCGGCAAGGTCCGGCACTTCGTCTTCGACGGCTTCGACCACCACGCGGATCAGTTGCAGGGCGCGTTGCAGGCTAATGGAGCGGGTCAGCTCGGTGGGGGCGGTGCCGAAGACGTCGTTCATCACCCAGGCCGGGGACGTGGGGCGTTCGTACCACGTCACGAACGACGCGATGCCCTTTTGCGCCACCAAACCGAGGGCGGAGCGTTCGTCCGGCCGCAACCCGCGGTACCAGGGCAGGTCCGACTCCAGCCGCTTCAGGGTCACCGTCGCCAGCGCCCCGACCTTGGTCCGCAGCCGCTCCAACGTCGCCGGGTTGCCGGTGGCGGCCCGGTCGCCCTTCC
>NZ_JBNHGL010000506.1:0-837 GCF_059091245.1 Arthrobacter sp. Y3225116 | reverse complement strand
GCCTTCGGCCGCTACGCGGCGCCCGATGCCCTGGACGAGGCCGGCATCCGGCAGGTCATCGCGGACTTCCGCGACGCGGCGGCGCGTGCCGTCTGGGCCGGCTTCGACACCGTGGAGATCCACGGCGCCCACGGCTACCTGCTGCACCAGTTCCTCTCGCCGCTGGTCAACACCCGCACCGACGGCTGGGGCGGTACGGCCGCCGGGCGCGCCCGGCTGCTGCTGGAGGTGGTGGAGGCGGTCCGCGGCGTCATCCCGGACGCCATGCCGCTGCTGCTGCGAGTCTCCGCCTCCGACTGGTCGGACGGCGGGCTGGAACCGGAGGCCGTGGCCGACGTGGTGGAACAGGCCGCTGCCCGCGGCGTGGACCTGGTGGACGTCTCGAGTGGCGGCGCGGTCCACGGGGCGAACATCCCGCTGCGACCGGGATACCAGGTGCCCTTCGCGGCCGCCATCCGGCGCCAGGCCGGCATCCCGACCGGCGCCGTCGGACTCATCACCACGGCCGCGCAGGCCGACTCCATCATCAGGGAAGGCTCGGCGGACGCGGTACTGCTCGCCCGGGCGGCGCTGCGCGACCCGCACTGGTGGCAGCGCGCCGCCGTCGAACTGGGCCACGAACTGCCGTGGGCGCCGCAATACGAGCGTGCCGCGGTGGCGGAGAAATATTAGTCCTTGCGGATGACGTCCCGGTGAACCCCCGGTTGTTAGCGTGGACACATGACTTCGCACCCATCACAACCACCGGTCCAGCAGCCGGACGAGCAGAACAGCAGCGCGGTACCGGTGCCGGGCGGCCCCGCCCCGCACGGGTACCCGGCGCCCGGCCCCTCGGCG
>NZ_JBNHGL010000505.1:0-839 GCF_059091245.1 Arthrobacter sp. Y3225116 | reverse complement strand
GGAAGGCGTGCCGGTCTGCGCGGGCACCGTCGACGCCTGGGCCGAGGCGTTCAGCGCGGGCGTGCGGCAGCCGGGCGACCTCATGCTGATGTACGGCTCCACCATGTTCTTCGTCCAGGTCCTCGGGGAGTTCCGGTCCGAACCCAAACTCTGGACCACGGCCGGGGTGGATCCGGGGTCGCTGACGTTGGCGGCGGGGATGTCCACGTCCGGGAGCCTGACCACGTGGCTGCAGCGGCTGTTCGGCGGCGTCCCGTTCGAGCAGCTCATCACGGAGGCCGCCGCGGTGCCGCCGGGATCCGACGGACTGCTGCTGCTGCCCTACTTCGCCGGCGAACGGACCCCTGTCTTCGACCCGGACGCCCGCGGCCTGATCACCGGCCTGTCGCTGCGCCACGGACGCGGCCACCTGTTCCGTGCCGCCTATGAGGGCATCGGCTTCGGCATCCGGCAGATCCTGGAGTACCTCGAACACGCGGGCGAACCGATCCGGCGCGTCGTGGCCGTCGGCGGCGGCACCAAGGCCAGGCTGTGGACGGAAATCGTCAGCAACATCAGCGGGCGCGAACAGCTGGTCCCGGAACAGGCCATCGGCGCCAGCTACGGGGACGCGCTGCTCGCCGCCATCGGCACCGGGGCCGTGCCCGCCGGGACGGACTGGGCCCGCACGGCGGCGACCGTGAGTCCCGATCCGGCGACGGCCCCGCTGTACGAAAAGCTCTACGCCACCTACAGCCACCTCTACCCGTCGAACCGCGAGCACATGCACGTGCTCGCGGCCCTGCAGGAGCACGCGGCCGGGTAGGCGGTCCGGACCGGGGCGTGGCCGGGTAGGCCGT
>NZ_JBNHGL010000504.1:0-845 GCF_059091245.1 Arthrobacter sp. Y3225116 | reverse complement strand
GCCGCCGGACCGCTGGCGCTCGACCTGACCGTCCACGGCCCGCACCTGCTGGTCGCCGGCACCACCGGCTCCGGCAAGTCCGAACTGCTGCGGAGCCTTGTCCTCTCGCTGGCCCTGACCAGGTCCCCGGCCACGGTAAATTTCCTGCTGATCGACTTCAAGGGCGGTTCCGGGCTCGGCCCGCTCGCCCGGCTGCCGCACTGCGCCGGCCTGCTCACGGACCTGACGCTGGAGGCAGTCGGCCGGTCGCTGGCCTGACTGCAGGCGGAGGTGCGCCGCCGCGAGGCCTTGCTGGCCGGCCTCGGCATCGGGGACATCGCGGCCTGCCCGCCCGGCACGCTGCCGCGGCTCGTCGTCGTCGTAGACGAATTCCGGATGCTGGCCGAGGACGCGCCGCAGGCGCTTCCCGAGCTGATGCGCGTGGCCACCGTGGGCCGCGCCCTGGGCATCCACCTGGTGCTGGCCACGCAACGGCCGCAGGGCGCCGTCTCCTCGGACATCCGCGCGAATATCACCACCATGATCGTGCTGCGGACGCAGAACACGGCCGAGTCCCGCGACCTACTGGACGCGGCCGCGGCCGCCGACATTCCGGTGACGGCGAGGGGCAGGGCCTACCTGCGCGTCGGCACGCAGGATGCGGTGCCCTTTCAGTCGGCCTGCAGCACCCTGCCGGCCGCCGGACACGTCCCGCTCTTCCGGACCGTGGATGAATGGCTGGCGGCAGAACCACCGGCAGCGCCGGCGTCCGAGGGCACCGGAGTGGTCGAGCAGCTGGTGGCCGAGGCTGCGGCCGCCTCCCGTGGCCTCGGCCTGCCGGAAGCCCGGCGGTTGCCGCCGGCCCT
>NZ_JBNHGL010000503.1:0-846 GCF_059091245.1 Arthrobacter sp. Y3225116 | reverse complement strand
GCCGCGACGGCACCGGCTTCTTCCTGCTGCTGCTGGCCGGCTGCGTGGCCACCGTCGAGTGGTGGGCGCTCGACGGCTGGTTCGGAGACGCCGTGCACGCCATGGCCGGCGGGACCTTCGGCTGGATGGCGCTGGTGTTGCCGGTGCTGCTGCTGATCATGGCCGTGCGCCTGATGCGGTGCCCGGAGGACTCTCCCGCCAACAGCCGCATCTCCATCGGCCTCATCCTGGCGTTGGCGTCCGGTTCAGGGCTGGCCCACGTGATCGGCGGCCAGCCCGCCCTCGCCGACGGCTTCGATGCCCTGTGGGCGGCCGGCGGCATGGCCGGGTTCCTGCTTGCCGCGCCGCTGGCAGCGGTCAACACGTGGCTGGCGGTGGCCTTCTACGCACTGCTGGCCTTCACCAGCATCCTGATCGTGACCGCCACGCCGTTCCGCCACATACCGATGCGCCTGCGGATGCTCTACGAGCACCTGATGGGCCAGGACCCGTCGGCGGAAGCCGGGTACCGGCCGGCGGCCGACGGGCATGACCAGAGCTACCTCTACGCCGACGACGCCCCGGCCAAGGAACCCAAGCCGCGGCGCAAGCTGTTCGGAAAGCGCAAGGCCGAAGAGACGGACGGCGGCGACGACGAGGGTTTCTTCTTCGACGAGGCGTTCGAAACACCGGTGATCGAGGACGGCGAGCCGGAGGAAGAAGCCGGAACGGAGCAGGCGGCACCGTCCGTGCCGCCGGGCGTTCGCAGGCCCACCCAGGCCGAGCTCGCCGTCGAAAAAATCAAGCGCAACCAGGGGCTGGTACCCGAAGGCGCCACCGAGGCGCTGCCGGTGCTGCCAGCCGCCG
>NZ_JBNHGL010000502.1:0-848 GCF_059091245.1 Arthrobacter sp. Y3225116 | reverse complement strand
CGCGAACTTGGCCCGCTCGGCCCGGGCCGTGGCGGCTTCGAGCCTGTGGATGGTCTCGTCCACCGCAGCCTGGACCTCCAGCAGGCTGGGGCCGCCGGCGGACCCGCCGCGCGCCGAGCAGGCGGTAAAGATATCCCCGTCCCGGGTGACGGCGGTCAGCGCCGGGTCGGCCGCGATGACCCCTGCCGCCATCGGGAGGTCCGCCACGACGACGGCGGAGCCCAGCAGCGTGCGGACCGCTCCTTCGACGCCCCGCTTGGCCTGCACCAGGCCGGCCGCGGGGATCGCCCCGCCCGGGAGCTCTACCTTGCCGCCGCCGCCACCGTCCTCGGGCACCGGGATGCCGGCGATGAGGAGGTCCACCTGGCCGGCGTCGTCGGCCTTCATCAGTTCCAGCGCCCGGACGGCGGCGTCGGGGTCCGCGACGGCGACGGCTTCGGCCAGCGGCCCCAAGGCTGCCGCAATCGCAGCCTCATAGCCGGGCTCCACCGTAATCAGGTCCGCCAGCGGGGCCAGCACACCCTCGGTGCCGGAGGCCAGCAGCAGCTCGCTGCCGTCCCGCCGGTTCAGCCCGACTTCCAGCGCCTCCTTGCGCGCGGCGAGGGCGTCGCGTTCGCGTTCGGCCTCGCGTTCGTCGGCCCGCAGCCGCTCCAGCTCCGCCTCGATCTCGGCCAGTTCGTCGCTGGCCTCCTCGTACGCGGCGTCCAGCCCTTCTTCGCCCTCTTCCACCCCGGCCACCTGCGACTCCAGCGCGGCGAATTCGGCCTGCGCCTGGCGCCGGCGTTCCTCGCCCTCGCCGATCGAGGCGCGGAGCCGGCCCAGCTCGGCCTCGGCGGACTCCACCCGGG
>NZ_JBNHGL010000501.1:0-850 GCF_059091245.1 Arthrobacter sp. Y3225116 | reverse complement strand
ACCGGCAGCCCGACGTCGTGCTCTTCGGCCAGGGGGAAGCGCCCGCCCGTCGCCGCCAAGGGACCCGTGGCGGTCAGCACGCGTGCCTTCTGCCGCGCCAGCCCCGCAGTCACGGAGGAGAAGGAGGCGCCGAGCACGGAGTTCATCGCCGTGGTCATGTGCTTGACGCGCCCGCCGGCCAGGACAGTGACGCCCGGCGAGGCGGCCGCCGCGATGCAGCCGGCGATCTCCTCCAGCGCATCGAGCGCGCGGGGCAGCTGCAGCAGCACCAGCCGTGCGCCGTCGAACGCCGCCGGTTCCAGCAGGAAATTCCGGTAACCCGCCAGGCCCATTCGCGCGGCGTTGTTGGCCAGGGCCCGCTCGGAACTGAGCGGGTCCTGGACCACGCGCATGCCCTGCTTGCCGGCCGCCGCGAGGCCCAGCGTCAGCGCCCCGTAGTGGTCGTTGACGACCGTGATCCGGTTGCCGTCCACGCCGGCCAACAGGGGCGCGGCGGTGTCCAGCAGCAACCTGTCCGCCGCGTCGTAGGCGAAGAGGTTGTCCGCCTCCACATCCGGCCAGCGCCGGAGCTCGGAAAAATCGAACGCGGGCCGTTCAGTCAAGGTCCACCCATTCCGTGCCCAGCGGGTCCGCGGCCGGACCACCCGAGGTCAGGGCGGCCAGCTGCTCCTCGAACCGGGAAATGACCGCCGGCTCGTCGTCGATCGCCAGGCTGATCCGGACCCCGTGGGCACCGTACTCGCTGCCGAGCACCACGGTGCCGGCCGCGCGCAGGTCATTTTCCAACCGCCCGGCGTGGGCATGCGCCGCCGGCACCGCGAACAGGCGCATCCGGCGCCGCCGGACCAGC
>NZ_JBNHGL010000500.1:0-853 GCF_059091245.1 Arthrobacter sp. Y3225116 | reverse complement strand
GCCCGGGCCCGAGGTGCGTTAACCGGGCGGCGCCGCCACGGCCGCGGCCGCCGGCCCGATACGATGGCACAGTGACAGAACCCCAATCCGCCTCCGGTACCGACGCACGGCACGACGCCGGGGGAGCCGCGCCCGCCCCCACCCGGCCCTTGCTCGGAGCGGCCGACATCCGCCGTCTCGCGGCCGAACTGGACGTGCGTCCCACCAAGACCCTCGGGCAAAACTTCGTGATCGACGGCAACACCATTCGCCGGATCGTGTCTGCCGCCCATGTTGTCCCCGGCGAGACAGTCCTGGAGGTCGGGCCCGGCCTGGGGTCGCTCACGCTCGGGCTGCTGGACGCGGCCGGGCACGTGGTCGCCGTCGAAATCGATCCCAAGCTCGCCGCCCGCTTGGAACGCACGGCGGCCGAATGGCGTCCCGATGCCGCCGGGCGCCTGGACGTGGTGCTGGCGGACGCGCTGCGGGTCAGGGAACTGCCCAAGGCCCCGGATGCGCTTGTCGCCAACCTGCCCTATAACGTGGCCGTGCCGGTGGTGCTGCACCTGCTGGAGCACTTCCCGTCGCTGCGGCACGGACTGGTCATGGTGCAGGACGAGGTGGCCGACCGGCTCGCGGCCAAGCCCGGCTCCAAGATTTACGGTGTGCCCAGCGTCAAGGCCGCGTGGTACGGCACCATGCGCAAGGCAGGGGTGATCGGCATGAACGTGTTCTGGCCCGCACCCAAGATCGCTTCCGGGCTGGTGGAGTTCACCCGCGGGCAGCCGCCGGTGACCCGCGCCCCGCGCCGGGAAGTGTTTGCCGTCATCGACGCGGCGTTCGCGCAACGCCGCAAGACGTTGCGCGCCGCGCT
>NZ_JBNHGL010000499.1:0-855 GCF_059091245.1 Arthrobacter sp. Y3225116 | reverse complement strand
CACCTCCGTGCTCGGCGCCGGGGTGCTGGGGGAGGCACGCGTCGGCAACGCCGCGGCGCTGTTCTCCGATCCGGAAGCCGCCGTCTTCAAGCTCACCGGCGGCGACGGCGAGGCCGGCGGCTGGTTCGCCATCCGGCTGCGCGAGAACCCGGCCGGGCACGGCGCCGACGACTCGGTGTTGGCCAAGCTAGGCCGCATCAACAACGTCGAAATGGCGCTGACGGTGGAGATCGGCCGCACGCGGATGTCCGTGCGCGACGTGCTGAACCTGGAACCGGGCGGCGTGATCGAACTGGACCGCTCGGCCGGGGCCCCCGCCGACGTGCTGCTCAACGGCCGCCTGATCGCCCACGGCGAGGTCGTCGTCGTCGACCAGGACTACGCCGTGCGCATCACCAAGATCCTCGACGTGCCCGAAGGACTCCTCTAAATGGAGACAGTCGTCCTTGCCGTGCGGGTAGCGCTCTCGCTGGCCGTGGTGCTCGGGCTGCTCTGGGTGCTGCAGCGCCGCTTCAGCCGCGGCGCCCGCACCGGCGCCCGCAAGCTGGTGCGCGTGGTGGAACGCCAGACCATCGGGCCCAAGGCCGCCGTCGTGGTGGTGGACGCCGACGGCCAGCGCTTCGTGCTGGGCGTGACGGACCAGGCGGTGCATGTGCTGGACAGCCGCGAAGCGCCGGTCGAAGAGGCGGCCGAGCCCGCCCACCGCGCCCCACAGACCGCGGCCGACAGCTTCTCCCGGCTGCTGGAGCTGACCACCGGCCGCGCCTCGGGCCAGGACCAGGCCGCTGCGGCCGCCGCGGCGCCAGCCGGGTCCGTCGATGCCGCCGTCGCCGCCCGCCCGGCAACACCTTCCGA
>NZ_JBNHGL010000498.1:0-860 GCF_059091245.1 Arthrobacter sp. Y3225116 | reverse complement strand
GGGCGGGGCCGCCGAGCGGCCGCCCGTGTCCGCTGCCGTTCCGGCCGGAGACTACACCGCGGTGTGCCCGGAGCCCCTGCGGCTGCTGGACAGCGCCGCCGAAGACACCGATCCGCAGTTCAGCCCGGTCTCCACCACGGCGCAGACAAGGGCGCGTGCCCTGGTGCTCAGCGACCTCGGCGGCAACGTCCCCGGCAGCGAGCTGACGGAACTGGGCGCGGGCACTCCGCTCGCGCGCATCGCGGAACCGACGGAAGAGTCCTCCGGCGAGACCAAGATGGTGGCGTCCGTGGTGTCCGGACAGGATCTGTCCGCTCCCACCGTGCTGCGGGCCGCCCCGATGGGGGAGTCCACCGCGCTGGCCGGCGCGGCCATGACCTACCGGGCCTCCGACGGCGACCTGCGCGGACTGGCCGCTGCCAACTGCATGGCACCGGCCAATGACTTCTGGCTGCTCGGCGCGTCCACCACCGTGGGAACCACGTCCGTGCTGAAACTGCACAACAGTTCCCAGACACCCTCTTCGGTCGACCTCGAACTGGTCTCGTCCGAGGGGCAGGTCCAGGCTGCCGGCACCCGCGGGCTGCTGGTCGCTCCCGGGGAGTCACGCTCCATCGTGCTGGCGGGAGTGGCCGCGAACCAGGAATCCCTGGCCGTGCGCGTGCAGTCCTCCGGCGGCCCGGTGACCGGCTTCATCCAGCAGAGCATCCTGCGCCAGCTGACCCCCGGCGGCGTCGAGTTGCTGCAGGCCTCGGCCCCGGCCGGCACGCGCCAGGTGGTCACGGGAATCACCGTCCAGGACCAGAAACCGGCCCGGGCGATCCGGGCCCAGGACGGCTACGAGGACGCGGCGCCGGCGC
>NZ_JBNHGL010000497.1:0-866 GCF_059091245.1 Arthrobacter sp. Y3225116 | reverse complement strand
CTGCTGTCGCAAACCCTGGCGGCCGTTGGCGCGGGCACAGCGGTGGCGGTGGCGCAGTCCGGCGATGTCAGCCTCGCGCCCAAGCTGTCCCTGGCGGACGGTCACATTGATTGGCGGCAGCCGGCGCTGGCCATCCGCCGCCGCATCAACGGCGTCACTCCCGAGCCCGGTGCCTGGACCATGCTCGACGGCCAGCGCTTCAAGCTGGGCCCGGTACGCCTGCGGCCCGAGCACCGCGGGCTGCCGCCCGGGGCCGTGAGGCTGTCCGGCGGCTCGTCGGCCTCGGCACTTGTGGGCACGGGCTCCCATGCCGTGGAGCTGGACAGGGTCCAGCCGGCGGGCAAGAAAATGATGGATGCAGCAGATTGGGCCCGCGGGCTCGGACAGCGTGAGGACGTGCACTTCGAATGAGCGGCCGGAATGAAGGCAGCCGGAACAGCGGACGCCAAGGCGGCGGCCAGGGGGCCGGCCGCCGTGATGCTGCGGGGCGGGAGCGCAACCGCGGCGGCACCAGGCAGTACTCCCGATCGGCTCCGTCGCAGCGGACGCGGGCGGCCGACCCGGCCCGGCTGGCGGCCTTCGAGGTGCTCCGCGCGGTGGAACGGGACGATGCGTATGCGAACCTGGTGCTGCCGGCGAGCATCCGCAAACACCGGCTGGACAAGCGCGACGCCGGCTTCGCCACGGAGCTGGCCTACGGCGCCCTCCGCGGTTTGGGCACCTACGATGCCATCCTGGCCCGCTGCGTGGACCGGCCGCTGGACCAACTGGACCCCGCGATCCTCGATGCGCTGCGCCTCGGCGCCCACCAGCTGCTGGCCATGCGGGTGCCGGCCCACGCCGCCCTGGACCAGACCGTCGGCCTG
>NZ_JBNHGL010000496.1:0-875 GCF_059091245.1 Arthrobacter sp. Y3225116 | reverse complement strand
ACGCCGTCGTGACGGCGAGCCCGGCAGGTGCGGCGCCGCTCCGCCGGAAGGTCAATCCGTTCCTGGCGGCGATGTGGGTGCTGGGCGCGGGGCTGGCCGGGTTCGGGGCCTGGGGCTCGCTGGCACCGCACTTCATCGAGCTGGACGCCATGCTCGGATCCACGGGCAGCTACGGGCCGCCGTGGATTTTCATCTTCAGCTCCGTCGCGCCCACGATCCTGATCGCCGGGCTGCTCACCGTCGTCGCCACCTTGACCTTGCACGCCGTCAGCTGGATGCGCCGGCACCCCTGACCCACCCCGCAGCCCGGCAGCGGAAACACGTCAGTGTGCGCGGCGGATCCTATTCGGGGCTTTCGGGCCACTCGACGTGCGGCTCGTACTCCGGGTGCCGGTGCAGCCAGCCCGCGACGTACTCGCAGTACGGCACGATCTTCCTCCCGCCCGCGACCACGTCGTCCAGCGCATGGCCCACCAGCCTGCCGGCGAGCCCCTGGCCGGCAAAGTCATCGAACACCCGCGTATGGGTGAACGCCACGGTCCCGCCGTGCGCCTGAAACTCGGTGAACCCTGCCAGGGACCCGGCGGCCAGCACCTCGTAGCGCTTGAGGTCCTCGTTCAGCCGGAAAGAGAGGTCGTCAGCCATAGCCCGAGCCTGACACACGCGGGCGGCGGTGCAAATACACCGCCGCCCGTATCGGCTGCCGCCGGCTAGATCAGGCCGTCGGCCAGGTGGTTGGGTGTGCCGAAGCGGTGCGCGGTGATGCTGACGGCCTGCTCGTGCAGGAACGGCAGCATTTCCACCCGGCCGGCTTCGGTCACGTCGTGGGCGTAGACAGCCACATCCGGCCGCCCGCCGGCGGCGACGGCGAGCGC
>NZ_JBNHGL010000495.1:0-885 GCF_059091245.1 Arthrobacter sp. Y3225116 | reverse complement strand
GCCGCGGCGGCCGGAACCGCGGGGTCGGGGGAGAAGACCAGCACTTCCCCGGTGCGGTGGTTTCCGCTGGTCCGCCCGTCCCAGAAGCCTTGCGCGGTGTCCAAGACCATCCGCGCGGCCAGTTCCCGCGCCGAGTCCGACAGCCGGTCGGAGCGGGCGGCATAGGCCAGGTAGCGGGCCAGGATCCCGGTGAACAGTCCGCCGTCGCCGGCGCCGTGCGTGCGCAGGACGAGTGGGCCGCCGTCGCCCGAAGTCGCCGAACCCGCGGCGGCCGGGTTGTCGTCGTCGGCCGGTCCTGCGGTGGCGGTGCGTTCGCCGGTGGCTGCATGCGGAGTCGCTGAACGTCCCTGGACCAAACCGGCCGCGATGCCTTGCACCAGTTCGGCGGCCCGCGCCAGATCGGCGTCGCGGCCCGTTTCCAGCAGTGCCCCGAGCACCGGCCCCTGGTTGTAGGTGTAGACGTCGTCCACCAAAACCGGCTGGCCGCCGGAGACCCGGACGCCGTCGAGATACAGTCGCTGCCGGGGCGCGTACAACGTGGCATCCAGCCAGTCCAGGAGCGGGGCGGCCTGCGCCCGGTCGCCCGCACGCGCCAGATACAGGGCCGCCGGTGCCGTGGCTGGGGTGTTCTTGAAGTCCCTGGCGGTGTTCCAGAACAGGCCGCCGCCCAGGTCCGGGGTGTGCGCCGATTCCAGTTGGGGCAGCAGGCGGCGTGCCGCGGCCCTGTTCCGGAAGCGCGGCTTGTGCGCCTCGGCGGCCAGCGCGTCCAGCCGCTGCGCCGCCAAGGCCAGCCAGGCCATGTCGTCGTAGTAGGAGTTGTCGAAGCGGAATCCGTTGCGCCACCGGAGCGTGCGCAACAGCCGCGCGGCGAGACGGCCGGCGCTC
>NZ_JBNHGL010000494.1:0-889 GCF_059091245.1 Arthrobacter sp. Y3225116 | reverse complement strand
CCGCCAGCGCGGCCGGGCTCGCCGCCGCGCTGGCGGCCGGCTCCTTTCCCGCCGCCGCAGCGGCGCTGTTCTGCTACGGCGTGGGCGTGGCCTGGTGGGACGTGGCGCAGAACATCGAGGGTGCGGACGTGGAGCGGAAGCTGCTGCGCACGATCATGCCGAAGTTCCACGCCGCCTTCAGCCTGGGCGCGTTCGCCGGAGCCATGGTCGGCGCCTGGCTCTCCGTGCTCGGGGTATCGCTGGCCGCCCATCTGGCGGTGCTGGCGGTGGTGGTCGCGGCCGCCACGTGGGTGGTGCCGCGGGCCTTCCTGCCCCACCGGCCCCAGCATGACGACGACGGCGGCGGGGCCCGCCCCGGCCGCTTCGCCGCCTGGCGGGAACGGCGCACGGTACTGATCGGCGTCGTCGTCCTCGGGGCCGCCCTGACCGAGGGCGCCGCCAACGACTGGATCGCCCAGGCCACCGTCGTCGGGCTCGGCGCCACCGAGGCGACGGGCGCGGTCATGTTCGGGGTCTTCGTGGCCGCCATGACGCTGCTGCGCCTGGCCGGCGGACGGTTCATCGACCGCTGGGGACGCGTGGCCGTGCTGCGGGTCAGCCTGGGCACGGCCCTCGCCGGCCTGCTGCTCTTCGTGCTGGCGCCGAACCTGCCGCTGGCCTTTGCCGGGGCCGTGCTCTGGGGTGCCGGCGCGGCGCTGGGCTTCCCAATGGGCATGTCCGCGGCCGCGGACGATCCGGCCCGGGCCGCCGGGCGGGTGTCGGTGGTCTCGACTCTGGGCTATGTGGCGTTCCTGGCCGGACCACCTTTCCTCGGGTTCCTGGGCGAACAGGTGGGCCTCCGCAACGCCCTGCTGGCCGTCGCCGCGGTGATGGTCGCCTCGCTGCTGAC
>NZ_JBNHGL010000493.1:0-900 GCF_059091245.1 Arthrobacter sp. Y3225116 | reverse complement strand
GTCGGCCCCGGCCGCGTGTGCGTAGCCGGGATCGCGGTAGCCGGCGCCCAGCGGCAGGGTGGGGTTGGTGCCCGGAAGGATGGGCTGGGTCGGATTGGCGGGTGCGTCGTCGTCCTCTGCCGCCTGGACGGTCTGGGGCCCGTCGGGAGCGGGCGCCTGCGGCGCCGCCGGGGCGGATTCCTGCCCGGATTCGGGGACTGCCGGTTGCTGGTCCGGTTCGTCTGTTCGGTCGGTGCCGTCGTTATCCGACGGGATCGGTGCGTGTGAGGTCATGGTTTGATCATTCCAACCGGCAGCCCTCTCCTCTATGGGGTGCCACCCTGACCCTTCCCTGACCGGCCGGCCGGGTTCCCCTGATTCGGCGCCCGGCGGTAGGTCGGGTGCGCCCGCGCGTGCTTGGATTGACCCATGAGAGAACCGCTCGTCCGCTCCACCGAGGACCGCATCATCGCGGGCGTGTGTACCGGCCTGGCCCGGCACCTGAACACCTCGGTCGGGATCGTCCGGGTCGGCATGGTGGTCCTGGCGCTCGCCGGGGGAGCGGGTGTGCTGCTCTATGTCTGGCTTTGGCTGCTGGTGCCGACCGCGGCCGACGAGGCCCTGGCAGCCGAGCGCGCCTTCAATCCCCGCGGCATCGCGGAGAACTTCGCGCGGGGATTCGACGCGCCCCGTCCCGGCCAGGAGAGGAACGGCCGGCCCGCCGGCCAGCCGCACGGCCAGCCGGCCCAGCCGGCCGGGCTCTCCGCTCACCCCGTCGCGCAGCCGGCCCCGGCCGCCGGGACTCCCGCCCGCCCCGTCGGACAGCCGGCCGGCCCGCCCCCGGCCGGACCCGGCGGGCGGCCCGGAGCGCTTCCGCAGGCCGCGGCCGGCGCCCCGCGGCTGATGCAACGCGGCGGCACG
>NZ_JBNHGL010000492.1:0-902 GCF_059091245.1 Arthrobacter sp. Y3225116 | reverse complement strand
CCCCGAAACTGTCAGTGGCGGCGGATAGTCTGTTTTCAGTAGCAGTTCAGCACCATCGTTGGCCGCCGGGCAGTGGGTTTGCCGGTGGCGTCTGCGGATCCGTTCAGGGTTCGTGACCGCTCGTAGTCGAGGCCATGCAGTGCGCATGCTGAAGATTGAGACGCTGAGATGTTTGATCCGGCCGTACCCGAACCTCCCGCCGCGGCAGCGCCTGCCTCGAGATCGTCTGTCGCAGCGCCGGGCGCCGCAGCATCACCCCTCACCGCATCGCGCGCCGCCGTATCGCCCGCCGCAGCCCAGCCCGCAGCAGCATCGCCTGTTGCAGGACGTGCCACAGGTCCGTCTGCCACAGCCCCGCCCGTCCCGGTATCACCTGCTGCAGGACGTGCTGCAGGTCCGTCTGTCACAGCCCCGCCCGCTCCGGTATCACCTGCCGGCAGCGGTTCGAGGCGGGACCCCGGACGGGCCTCGGCACCGCTGCGTTCTGACGCCGTTCGCGCGGCGGCTGCTGCCCTCGAGGGCATTGACGTGGGTGCGCCGGACCGGGAACTGGTGGAGGAGCTTACGGCGTTGGAGGGTTTGAAGGCTGCCGCCGCGGCCGCGCAGGCCAGGGTCCAGGTCGCTTTGGAGGAATCGGTGCGGGCCCGCCGTGCCGCCGCCGGGGTCCCGAAAGACCGGCAGGGCGCCGGGGTTGCCGCCCAGATCGGGTTGGCCCGGCGCGAGTCCCCGCACCGTGCCGCGGTCCTGCTGAATCTGTCCCGGACCCTGGTCACACAGATGCCGCACACCCTGGCTGCGCTGGCCGCGGGGAGCCTGAACGAATACCGGGCCGAGATCCTGGCCCAGGAGACCGGCTGCCTGTCCCCGGAGGACCGGGCCCGCGTGGACCGGGAACTGGCCGG
>NZ_JBNHGL010000491.1:0-917 GCF_059091245.1 Arthrobacter sp. Y3225116 | reverse complement strand
GACGCCTCCGCCGCCGGTCCGCGCCGTGAGGCCGCCGGCCTGGTGGCCAGTTACCTGCAGTGGCACCTTGAACGAACCCTGAAATCCCTCAAGCATGTGGAGCGAGTGTGACCCCGATTTCCCGGCAACCGCAGCGGCCGTGGCCGCATCCCTCCGGCGCCAAACCGCCCGCCCTTCCTCCGGCGCTGGTCCCGGAACACGTGGCCATCGTGATGGACGGCAACGGCCGCTGGGCGAACCAGCGCGGGCTGCCGCGGACCGAGGGGCACCGTGCCGGGGAAGCGGCCCTGCTGGACGTGATGGCCGGCGCGATCGAAATCGGGGTCAAACACGTCAGCGTGTACGCCTTCTCCACCGAGAACTGGAAGCGGTCCCCGGAAGAGGTCCGCTTCCTGATGGGCTTTAGCCGGGACGTGCTGCGCCGCCAACGCGACCAGCTCGACGCCTGGGGGGTGCGCATCCGCTGGTCCGGCCGCCGGCCCCGGTTGTGGAAGTCGGTGGTCAACGAGCTGGAGGTCGCCGAGCGCCAGACGGCCGGCAACGCCACCTGCACCCTGACCATGTGCGTGAACTACGGCGGGCGGGCGGAAATCGCCGATGCCGCCGCCGCCATCGCCGCCGACGTCGCCGCCGGGCGGCTGCGGGCGTCGTCGGTCTCGGAAAAGACCGTGCAGCGCTACCTCGACGAGCCCGACCTGCCGGACGTCGACCTGTTCCTGCGCACGTCGGGGGAGCAGCGCTTCTCCAACTTCATGCTGTGGCAGTCCGCCTATGCGGAGATGGTGTTCATGGATACCCTCTGGCCCGACGTGGACCGCCGCACCCTCTGGGAAGCCATCGACATATACGCCCGCCGCGACCGGCGGTACGGGGGCGCGGTGGACGCCGCCGCGGTCGGCGGGGCCTAGCGCGGGGTC
>NZ_JBNHGL010000490.1:0-921 GCF_059091245.1 Arthrobacter sp. Y3225116 | reverse complement strand
CACCGCGTCATCGGCGCTGGCGAAGATGTCCGGCACCTCGCTGAACGGCACCGGATCGGCGTCGTAATTGTTCTCCACCGCTGCGATGACGTCGCGGCCCTGGTCCGCGGGCTTTCCGCCGACCTGGGGGCGGCCGTGGAGATTGACGGCGTCGAATACGAGGCACCGGCACCGGACGCGGCGCTGGAAGTGGAGGAGCTGCCGGAAGCGGACGAGGCCGAGGACCTCGAGGCGCCGGACGCGGCCGAGCTGCGCACCGTGCTGGTGGGCAGGTTCCGGCGCGAGGACCTGATGATGTTCGGCGCCCTCAACGGCGTGGAACTCCACGTCCTGGAGCCCGAGACGGGCAGGCCGGACGCGCCGGACGGGGCCGCGCCCGGACAACGGATCGTGTTGGTTTACGGGGAGGCCGCGCCCGGGCTCTACAACTGGCCGGCCTCGGCCAAACCGATCGTGGCGCTGATGGACCTGGACGGCTTCCGCGCCGTCGAGGCGTGGCTGCCGGGCACGCGGAGCGACCCGGACACCAGCTTCTGGCACGCCTGGGAGGCGCCGGCCAAGCCGTTCCCTTCGGCGTCCCGGGCGGACGCCGAGGCGCTGCGGCTGCTCGGCCGGATCGTGCACCCGGAAGGCCCCGACATGCAGCGGCTCAGCGATGTGCTGGGCCTGGAACCGGGCGCCGTCGAGGGGCTGCGGGACCTGATGTCCTCCCCGGACGAGCCCGGGATCCTGGCCCGCGCCGGCCAACTGCTGCAACTGCCGCCGATCGCCGCCCGGCTCGCCGAAGGGTCGCTGCAGCCCGACCGGGTCCCCGGGATGGAATCGATTCCCGTCCAGTCCATCGGGAAGGCGCTGCTGGAACTGGCCAGCACCCCGGCCGAGGGCAGGGGCCCGTTGGCGGCGTGGCAGCGCGCCGTCGTC
>NZ_JBNHGL010000489.1:0-923 GCF_059091245.1 Arthrobacter sp. Y3225116 | reverse complement strand
CGAGGACCCGCGCGCGGCCGCGGCCCGCGTGCTCGCCGAGTCCTCCCTGCTCGTACCGCCCGGGCGCATCCTCGCCTTGGATTACCAGCCGCTGGACGGCGAGGCCGCGGAAGCCATCACCTTCGTGTACGACGGCGGAACGTACGACGGCGGTGAACTCGCCGCCGGTGCCGGGGGACAGGCGGTCTTCCTGCCTGTCGAGCAGGCCGAAGCCGTCCTGGACCCGGCGCAATCGGCCCAGCTGGCCGCGGGGCTCCGGGCCCACGAACTGCTCACCGTGGTTGAACTGCGCCACGGGCAGCAGCTGCGGACAGGACAGCTGCGCGTCCCGGAACGAGAACTGGCGCCCCACGTCTGGGCGACGGAGGCCGCGGGCGACTCCAAGGGAACCGTGGGTTCCGGCGTTTAGTATTTCTCCCATGGCAGTCAGTGGCAGCGGAGAGCGGGTGGTCTTTGTCCACGGCACCGACAGCTTCGGGGCCGCCGCCTGGCCGCGCCAGCACCGCCTGGCCGGGCGCTACGACTGCCTGTTCCTGCGCCGCCACGGGTTCGACCCGCAGGCAGAGCCCCGGCCGACCGACTTCGACGAGGACGCCCGGATCGTCGGCCGGCACCTAGGCCCGGGTGCCCACGTCGTCGCGCACGCCCAGGGTGCCGTCGCGGCGATGATGGCCGCGGTCGAACACCCTGGCAGGGTGCACTCGCTCACGCTGTTCGAACCCGCCTGCCTGTCCCTGACCGCGGACCTGCCGGCCACCCGCGCCTACCGTGAACGGCTGGAGCCGTTGTTCGACGCGCGGCGGGAGCTGACCGACGAGGAATATCAGCGCGCCTTCGTCCGGCTGGTGGTCGGCGCCGAAGCGCTGCCGCTGGCCACCGCGGCGGACCGGGCACAAGCGATGCGGGTCCGCCTGCAGGCGCCG
>NZ_JBNHGL010000488.1:0-930 GCF_059091245.1 Arthrobacter sp. Y3225116 | reverse complement strand
GCCATTGGCGTTGGCCGGGGTAAGCCCGGCCGCTTCGATCGCGGCGAGCACGTCGTCCGGGTCCCCGCCGAGCACGGCGCTCATCCCGGTCGGGGTCTGCGCGGCGGCCCGCGCCATGGCGTTCGCCCGCTCGCGCACGAAGTTCATGGCATCGTTCTCGGTCAGCGCGCCGGCTATGGCGGACGCCGTAATTTCACCCACGGAGTGGCCGGCCACGACGGTGGACAGGTCGAGCGGCTCATCGGCGGTCAGGGCGCGGGCGGCCAGCAGGCCGGCGGCCACGATCAGGGGCTGGGCGACGGCGGTGTCCTTGATGGTCTCCTCATCGGACACGGTGCCGTGCGTGAGAAGGTCCAACTGGGCGATGTCGCTGAGCAGTCCGAGGTGTTCGGGCACACCGGGGACCTCGAGCCAGGGATTGAGGAATCCGGGCGTCTGGGAACCCTGGCCCGGGCAGACTATTGCAAGCACGTATTCAAGCTTTCCAAAGAGGAGGCGGTTTCCACGGTGTTTCGGCACACGAAGCTCGCCGAACCGCTTTGTAGGAAGTCTACAAGGTGCCGCGGACTACTGCCGAGCCGGCGCGCGGTCCTTCGGGTTCCGCGCGGGAGCCACCAGGCGGCCCACGCCGAGGGCGGTCTGGAGCACGAAGGCCTCCCGCGGCAGCAGCGGATCCCAGCCGGTCACGTCGCATACCCGGCGCAGCCGGTAGCGCACCGTGTTGGCGTGGACGAACAGTTCCCGCGCCGTGGCTTCCAGCGAATGCCCCAGCGACAGGTAGCTGGAGAGCGTTTCGACCAGCCCGTTGCCGGCGTTGAGCAGCGGCACGTAGATGTACTTGTAGAGGTCGCGGCGCGCGGCGTCGTCGCCGGACATCACCCGTTCGGGCCACAGGTCGTTGGCGGCCACGGGACGCGGCGCGGCCGGCCA
>NZ_JBNHGL010000487.1:0-937 GCF_059091245.1 Arthrobacter sp. Y3225116 | reverse complement strand
TGCACGGCTTCCAGCCGGCCGCGGCTCTCCGGCCCGTTGCCGTGCAGGTTCACGGCGATCTCCACCCGGCCGGGCGCCAGTGCCAGCGGGACATCGAGTCCATGCGTGGCCAGCAGGTCGTCCACCGCGCCGGTTAGTCCGAGGATGGGCCGCAGCCAGGCCTGGGCGGCGTAGATGATCCGGTGTTCGGGGTACGCCGCGCGCAGTGCCCGCAACGCCGGAACCGCGACCAAAAGATCGCCCAGCTTGAGCGCCCGGAGTACCAGCAGTTCCGGGCGTCCGTCCCGTTCGAGTCCTTCAGGTTCTGCCACTGCACCCGTCCTTCCTTCCGGCTGTGCCCATCCTCCCAGATGCCCGCACTGCACGCTTCCGGCGGCAGCCGTTGCCGCGGCGGGAAGTGTGCGACACAAAAGTAGTAGCAGGAGAAGTGTTTAGGTCGGAGCCGTGCTGGGAACAGTGCTGGTATGAGCACCACTGCCGCATACTCGCCGCGGGCCATCCTGTTCGACCGGGACGGCACGCTGGTCACGGACGTGCCCTACAACCCGGATCCCGCGAAGGTCCGGCCGGTGGCCGGCGCCCGCGCGGCGGTCGATGCGGTCCGGACCGCCGGATTGCCGTGCGGAGTGCTCACCAACCAATCAGGCATCGGCCGCGGCCTGCTGAGCCGCGAACAGGTCGACGCCGTCAACCTGCGGGTGGAAGAGCTGCTGGGACCGTTCGACGTGTGGGAGATCTGCCCGCACAACCCGGACGACGGGTGCCCCTGCCGGAAACCGCAGCCCGGCATGATCCTGGCGGCCTGCCGCCGGCTCGGGCTCGATCCCGCGGAGGTGGCCTACGTCGGGGATATCGGGGCCGACGTCGAGGCGGCTGCCGCTGCCGGCGCGACCGGCGTCCTGGTGCCGACCGCGATGACCCGGCGCGAAGAGGTCGA
>NZ_JBNHGL010000486.1:0-940 GCF_059091245.1 Arthrobacter sp. Y3225116 | reverse complement strand
CGGGGCGTGTCCGCGCCCTGGCGCTGCTGGGGACGGAAGCTCCCCCCGGGCTCGAGGGCCTGGTGGCCGAGCGGGCCACCCGCATCCCGCTGCAGCACATCACCGGCCGCGCCTATTTCCGGCATCTCGAACTGCAGGTGGGACCGGGCGTGTTCGTCCCGCGCCCGGAAACCGAAACCGTCGCCCAGCACGCGATCGACCGCGCCCGCGCCCTGCCCGCGGCCAAAGTGGTGGACCTCGGCACCGGCTCCGGCGCGATCGCCGCCGCCGTGGCCAGCGAAGTTCCCACGGCCACCGTCTACGCGGTGGAACTGAGCGCCCTCGCCCACGCCTGGGCCGAACGGAACCTGGCGCCGCTGGGCGTCACCCTCCTGCGGGAGGACCTGCGCACGGCGCTGTCCGCGCACGACGGAACGTTCGACGTCGTCGTTTCCAATCCGCCGTACATCCCCGCTGAAGCGGTCCCGCGCGAGCCCGAAGTGGCCGAGCACGACCCGCAGATGGCGCTCTACGGCGGGGGAGCGGACGGCATGGAACTGCCGGCGGCGACGGCGGCGACGGCCGCGCGGCTGCTGAAGCCGGGCGGCCATTTCATCATGGAGCACGCCGAAGTCCAGGCCGCTGCCGTGCACTCCCTCCTGCGCTCGGCCGGATGCTGGGACCAGGTGGCCACCCGATACGATCTGACCGGGCGCGAGCGGGCCACGTCGGCCCAACGGTTATGAGAATGGAACAATGAGTCTGTGAGCACTACGTATAACTGCGACGACGCCGTCGCCCGCAGCGAGGGACTGGCGGCGGCCCAGGCCGCCATCGCCGACCGGCAGTGTGTTGTCCTGCCGACCGATACCGTGTACGGGATCGCCGCCGACGCGTTCTCGCCGCAGGCCGTGGCCACCCTGCTGGCCGCCAAGGGACGCGGGCGCAAAATGCCCCCGCC
>NZ_JBNHGL010000485.1:0-942 GCF_059091245.1 Arthrobacter sp. Y3225116 | reverse complement strand
GTTCCGACGGAACCGTCACCGCCGGTGGCGGCGTCCTCGACCGCCGCCACGGCGGTCAGCGCGGCCCCCGCCCAGTCCGCTTCGCCGAGGGCAGGCCGGATGGATCGCGCGATGTTCTGGTCCTGGGAGACGACGGGATTGCCCTCGGCCGACTGGAACAAGTACTCGCGGCCGTCGACGGAAACCGCCAGCAAGCTGTCGACTTCGCCCAGCGAGTTAAGCTCAGCCATGTCCAGCACCCACTGGTTGCGGTCGGCCGGTTCGGTGAATTCATCCACGAAGACGATGTAGACGTTCAGGCCTTCGGACTGCTGCAGTTCGCGTACTGCGTCCTCGACCTCGGCCGTCCGGGCGCCGAGCACACCGGCCTGGTCCACCACGAACTCGCCCGGCGGAATGTCGACCGGCGGCACCGCGTGCGCCAGCGCTGCGGGCGCGAGGAAGACTGCCGTCAGGCCGGCTACGGCCGCCAGACGCCTGAACGGTGAGCGCATAAGGGTCCCTTCAGCAGCAGCCGGGGCCGTGGCGCCCCGGCTCATCGGCGGTCCTGGCCCCGGCCGGGGCGGATCCACCCACTCGTGATTCTATGGTCCTGCGTTTGGCACCGTCCACCACAGCCCTCCGCCCGCGGCGAACACCCCGGCAGCTCCTCCGCCGCAGGTGGAGGACGGCGATTGCATCGTTTGACCCCGCAGCCGCGCGTGAGAAGGCTTCTGGCGGGGCCGCACCGAGCCGCCCGGCATACGGCTGGTTTCCAGATTCCTTACAGGAAACGTGCGACGTTATCCCAGCGAAGCCGTGCATAGTGGAATACAGACCCAGAAAGGACCTGCCATGAGCGAGAATAACCAGGAGCCGCAGCAGCGGCCCGCCCGGCCGATGCCACCGCTGCCGCAGAATCCGCCGGCCTTCCGCGCGGGGGAGCAGCCGGCGGCAGCCGAC
>NZ_JBNHGL010000484.1:0-949 GCF_059091245.1 Arthrobacter sp. Y3225116 | reverse complement strand
ACCGGCGTCCCGCGCCGCGAGTTCGGCGGCGGCCAGGTCGTCGTCGGCGAGCCCGGCCAGTTGTGCGCGGTCGGTGATATGTACCGCGGCGGCATTGCCGGCGGCCAGCAGTTCCCGCGAGTACTCCGCGTCCAGCTCCGACAGCTCCACGTTCATGGCGCGCAGCCGCTCCTGCTCCGCCGGGGGAAGCTGGGCGCCGGCCCGGCGGAACTTCTTGCGCAGCTCGGTGAGCAGGCGCAGGTCTTCGCCCTCGAGGCCTTCGGCGGCTTCGTCGAGAGCCGAGACTCGCCGGTAGAGCGCCGCATGCAGATAGATGTTGTCACGGTGGGCGGCCCGCTGCGGGGCCATCCGCTGCTGCAGCTCCATCACGTCGTCGGTGGCGTCGGCGGCGGCGAAGTTGTCCAGCACGGCGCTCACCCGGTACAGCGTGCGCCCGGACCGTTCGAAGGCGACGGCGGTGTTCTCGAACGTCGCCGGTGCCGGATTGGCCGCGATCGCCTCGACTTCCGCCAGCTGCTCGCGGAAACCGGCCTCGAACGCTTCCGGATAGTGTTCGGGACGGATCGCGGCGAAATCGGGCAGCTCATAGGGGAGGAGACTGGGTTCCAGGAAGGGGTTGGCCATGCCACCACTCTGCCACGGGCACCCGGTGTCCCAGCCGTACCGGCCGCGGGCACGCCGACGCGCCGCCGTGAGGCACGGCACGACCGGACTTACACTTGCGGCATGAACAGGCAGCCGCCCGAGGGCCCGACGGGTTCCCCGGTGCGGAAACCGGGCAGACGCCTTCACCGGGCAGCGGTGTCGCGGACTCCCGCAAGGGCGGCGGCGTTGGCCATCGCGGCCCTGCTGCTGGCCGGCTGCGGCCCGGGGCGGGAGGCCGTCGGACCGCCCGTCACCGGCTCGGCGGCGGCGCCGGCCCCGGTGCCCTCCGGATCCGGCCCGCCGG
>NZ_JBNHGL010000483.1:0-950 GCF_059091245.1 Arthrobacter sp. Y3225116 | reverse complement strand
GGGCCAGCACCATGGAGCAGGGCAGGATCCAGCGGTAGTCCGGTCCGGTCAGGGCGCGGACCATGTGCGGGATGATCAGGCCCGCGAAGCCGATCGGCCGGACCATGGTCAGGTGGGAGAAGATGAACCCGGCGAACACGGAGACCATGATGATCGCCGCGGCCGTAACTACCCTGGCGCCGTGGTTGAAGCCGCTGACCACGGCGGCCCTGGCGTCCTCGCCGTGCGCATAGGATTCGCGCATGCCCGAGACCAGGAACATCTGGTAGTCCATCGCCAGCCCGAACAGCACGCCGATCATGATCATCGGCAGAAAGCTCAGGATCGGCCCGGGGTCGTGGACGTCGAAGATGCCGCCAAGCCAGCCCCACTGGTAGATCGCCACCACGGCGCCGAAGCTGGCACCGAGTGACAGCAGGAAACCCGCGGTGGCCAGCAGCGGCACCAGGACGGAGCGGAAGACCAGCAGCAACAGGATCAGGGAGAGCCCGATCACGATGGCCAGGTAGACCGGCATGGCGTCCGCCAGCTTGTCGGAGACGTCGATCTGCATCGCCGGCTGCCCGGTCACGGAGATCGCGACGCCGGTAATCTGCTCGAGTGCGCCGGCCTGCGTCCGGAGGTTATGGACCAGCTCCTCCGTGCTTTCGGCGGCCGGGCCTTCTGCGGGAATGACCTGGAGCACGGCGGTGCGCCCGTCCCCGCTGGTGCCGGTCGGAACGGCCGCGGCGACGTGGTCCATCCCCCGCAGCTCCTGCGAGAGCCGCAGCAGCGCCTCATCGGTCGCGGTGCCTTCCAGTCCCGCCGGGAGGTCGGCCACCACGATGAGCGGGCCGTTGATTCCCTCGCCGAAGCTCTCGCCCAGCTGGCGGTAGGACTGGTAGGCCGTCGAGTCCGCAGGCTCGGAGCTGCCGTCGGGCAGGCCCAGCCGCAGCTCGGCGGCCGGCACC
>NZ_JBNHGL010000482.1:0-953 GCF_059091245.1 Arthrobacter sp. Y3225116 | reverse complement strand
GGTGCTCAGCGCACAGTCAGCAGGTTGCGCGGATTCTCCTCGAGGATGCGCTGCGCGTCGTCGTCGCTTAGGCCCTGGTCCTTGAGGAAGGGCACGAAGGTGGCCAGGACATGGCTGTACGGCAGGTTGTACTCCGGCAGGCCCTTGGCCACGCCAATGGAGTTGCCCGAGAGGATTACCTTGTCGGCATTGCCCGCCTTGACCAGTTCAAGCACCAGGTCGGCGCGCTCACCGTCGGTGAGGTAGTCCTCGTCGTCGTCCAGACCTACATGGTCGATTCCCACAAAGGCTCCGCGGCTGGCGACCTCAAGGGCAAATTTGGCAGCGTCCTTGCGGTCCATATCGCCGACGAGCACACGGTCGGCGCCGATCTGCTCGTCGAGGACCACGTCCAGGTCGTGAAGGACGTCGGCGCCGAACCGGATGGAAACCGGGACGCCGGTGTTCTTGGCGGCGCGGGCGGAGCCGCGGAACAGGCTTTCCTCGGTCGGGGTCATCCCGGCGCGGTCGGCCATGGTGGCGACGATCCCGGCAGCGGCCCGGCGTTCAACGCGCGGGACCACCATGCCCTCGGTGACCTCTTTGGCGAAGAGGTCACCGAACTTCTCCGCCGGCCACGGGGTCGGCGGGTTGGTCTGCGGCGTCAGGAAGTAGCCGCCGAGTTCCTCCTCGGGGCCAAGTCCCGTGGAGGCGATGATGTGCACGCCGGTCGAACGCGAGAGCGCCTCGTACAGCTTCACGTCGCGGCCGTGGAACATGCCGGTGCTGTCGACGATCGTCTGGCCGCCGTGCTCGCGGAAATCGGTCAGCTTTCCGGCCAGGACCTCGAAGATCTCCGCCCGGTCCATGCTGATGTCCGGGGCGTACTGTGCGCCCGGGAGGACGGAGAGCAGGGATTCGTGGACCGCGACAACACCCAACTCATGGGCTGGCACGGGACCAAGAACCGTATT
>NZ_JBNHGL010000481.1:0-956 GCF_059091245.1 Arthrobacter sp. Y3225116 | reverse complement strand
GTGCCCGCCGTCCCCGCCGTTCCGGAGCTGCCGGTAACCGCCAACGCCAAGGCCCAGGCCGCGATCGACGCCCGCACGGAAGCCGCGGAAACCCGCGCCGAGCTCCGTGGCTCCGCTTCGGTCACGGTAGAAGCCGGACAGTAATTCCCGTGGTACCGGGTGCGGCGCCTACACTGGGGGCGCCGCACCCGTCGCCCGCTGTCTGAAAGAACGTCGACTTGCCCCCATCACTTCCCGACGACATCGTGTTCGCGGCACAGTCCGGAGATGCAGCTGCCTTCAGCGAGATCTACGCCGCGCTGGCACCCGGGCTCAATGGTTACCTGAAGGTGCGCGGTTTGGAAGACCACGAAGGCGCCGTGCAGGAAGTATTCCTCGCCCTCTTCTCCCGGATCCGGTCGGTGACCGGCGGCTTCCAGGGGCTGCGGACGCTGGCGTTCTCGATCGCTCACGCCCGCTACGTAGACGATGTCCGGCGCCGGGCCCGGCAGCCGGTGCTGTCGCCCTACGACCCGGATGCCGACGACCGCGCGGTGGGCTCCGCCGAAACAACTGTCCTGGAGACGCTCGCCGAGAGCGACGTGGGACGCCAGCTCAAAGAGCTGAAGCCGGAACAGCAGGAAGTGCTGATGCTGCGCGTGGTCGCCGACCTGTCGATCGAACAGGTTGCCGAAATCATGGGCCGGAGCGCCGGCTCCATCAAACAATTGCAGCG
This sequence comes from Arthrobacter sp. Y3225116, assembly GCF_059091245.1. Taxonomy (NCBI): domain Bacteria; kingdom Bacillati; phylum Actinomycetota; class Actinomycetes; order Micrococcales; family Micrococcaceae; genus Arthrobacter; species Arthrobacter sp. Y3225116. The sequence continues at coordinate 241 of NZ_JBNHGL010000481.1, read as the reverse complement.
GCGTGCCCTGCTCAAACTCAAATCCGTTCTGGAAAGGAAGGAGGCCCTGGTATGAACAGCGCCGAAATGTCCGACGACGACGCCGTCCGCCAGCTGCTGGACGAATCCGGGCTGGCTCCTTCTGCCCCGCTGGAATCTTCCTTGCTGGCCCTCCGGGCCGCCCCGCGACGGTGAAGAGCGACTCCTCGGCCCGGTCCTTCACGTAGCTCCGGAAATCCATCAGCGGGCTCGGATAGTCGTA
>NZ_JBNHGL010000480.1:0-927 GCF_059091245.1 Arthrobacter sp. Y3225116 | reverse complement strand
CGGCCGGCCAGGGCGCCGACGCCGACGCGCTGGCCCAGGCGGAGCAGATCCTGAACGGGGCCGAGGTCCCGGCCGGGGAATCTGTTGCCCAGGGGACCACGTCGCAGGAGGCCGAGGAGCTGAAGAACGACCTGCTCCGGCTGCAGGCGGAGTACGTGAACTACCGCAAGCGGGTCGAACGCGACCGCGCCGTGGCCGGCGAGATGGCCGTCATCGGCGTGCTGAACTCGCTGCTGCCCGTCCTGGACGACATCGACGCGGCCCGCCAGCACGGCGATCTCACGGACGGACCGTTCGCGGCCATTGCCACCAAGCTGGACGGTGTGCTCAAGACCTACGGCCTGGCCCGTATCGAGGAGACCGGCGTCGAATTCGACCCGAACATCCACGAGGCCTTGATGCAGCAGCCCGACGCCGAGGTGGAAATGGACACCGTCAGCCAGGTCCTGCGCTTGGGCTACAGGGCCGGCGACCGGGTACTGCGCGCAGCCCAGGTAGTGGTAGCCGTACCGGCAGAATGACACCGGCAGCGGGCGCCGCGGCGCTCAGCCCCTGATGACGGGTTGGCCTCCGGACGCTCGGAGGCCAACCCGTCACCGTCCGGGGCGCCAGTGCCCATAGACTTTGTGAGAATTGAAAGGAGGCGCCTGCATGGCTAGCCAGGACTGGGTCGACAAGGACTTCTACAAGATCCTCGGTGTCTCCAAGGATGCATCCGACGCCGACGTCAAGAAGGCATACCGCAAGCTTGCCCGGAAGTTCCATCCCGATACCAACCCGGGGGATGCTGCTTCGGAAAAGATGTTCAAGGACGTCTCCGAGGCGTACTCGGTCCTGTCCGATCCCGCGGAGCGCGAGCAGTACGACGCGATCCGGGCGATGGGCAGCGGCGCCCGCTTCAGCGCAGGGGGACCCGGCGGGGCCGGC
>NZ_JBNHGL010000479.1:0-975 GCF_059091245.1 Arthrobacter sp. Y3225116 | reverse complement strand
ACCGCCACGCCCGCGACCAGCGCGAGCCACGGGTGCTTCGTCACCGACTTGCCCCAGCTGCGCTTGGGGTCGTTGTGGAAGTCCGCCTCCCGCGCCGTGGTCTCCGCGTCGGCGGCCACCGGGCCGGGTAGGCCGGCCTTGGCCCACGCGCGTTGGGAGAGGATGCGCTTGCCCATGATGGCCAGCATCGCCGGGGTCAGGGTCAGGGCGACGACGACGGCGACCGCCACCGTTGCGGCTCCGGCCAGGCCCAGCACCGTCAGGAACGGGATGCCCGGCACCGCCAGCGCGGCGAGGGCGATGATCACGGTGAGCCCGGCAAAGAGCACTGCGTTGCCGGAGGTGCCGGTGGCCCGGCCGATCGATTCGACCAGCGGCACGCCGGAAAGCAGTTGGGTGCGGTGGCGGTTGACGATGAACAGCGAGTAGTCGATGCCCACGGCCAGGCCCAGCATCAGCGCCAGCACCGGCGAGACGGAGCTCATCTCGATGACACCGCTGAGCGCCATGGTGCCGCCCACGCCGACCCCGACGCCGACGATCGCCATCAGCAGCGGCAGTCCGGCCGCGATGAGCGTGCCGAGCATGAGCACCAGCACCGCGGCGGCCACGGCGATCCCGATGATCTCGGCTGCTCCGAACAGGCTGGAGATGTCTTCGACGATGTCTTTGCTGTACTCCGCCCGCAGCCCCGGCACCAGGCCGGCCTCGGTGACCTGCTGGACCTGTTCGCGGTCCTCCTTGGAAACCTCCATCATGCCCTGCTCGAACTGGACCTGGACGAAGGCGGCCGAGCCGTCCGCGGATACGAACCGCAGCCCCTCGGAGGACTGCTGCCGCAGTTTCCCCGCCTCCAGGTCGGCGACGCCTGACTCGTACTCCGCCCGGCCGTCTGCCAGCTGCCGTTCGGCTTCCGCCAGCCGGGCCCGTGCCGTCTCCAGCTGCGCCCGCTGCGGCTCCAGCCGGGCACGTGCC
>NZ_JBNHGL010000478.1:0-978 GCF_059091245.1 Arthrobacter sp. Y3225116 | reverse complement strand
GGCGGCCGCGGAGGTCGCGGCCGGCTTCAATGCGGTGACCCCGGCCGAGTGGGACCGCCGCGGCCGGCGCAGCAACGGTTCGGCTTTCACCGTCGTCACGCTCGGCAGCTACTTCCTGCACGACGTCACGCATCACCTGCACGACGTCGGGGCGTAGCCGCCGCCCGGCCGCGGTGCACGACGTCGGGGGTGCACGGTGTCGGGGCCCTCCCCCCGCCTGCGTCAGGTCAGCGGCAGTTCATAGTCCAGGTAGCGCTTGGTCGGCTGGTAGCCCATCCGGGTGTAGAGGGCCAGCGCCCCGCTGGGGTTCTCGGTGTCCACGCCCAGCCCGGCGTGTGCCATCCCGCCGGCCCGGAACCGGCGCATCGCTTCGGCCAGCAGCGATTGGGCAAGCCCGCGGCCGCGCCACGGCCTGCGGACGCCGAGGAGGTTCGTGAAGCCTTCGTCATACCCTGACTGCAGCTTGTACCGAGGATCAAAGCTGGCCACCTGGTACGCCACCGTCTCGCCGGAGGCGGCCTCCACCACCGACATGCTCCACTCCGGCCTGGTCTCCGGGTGCTGCACCAGGGTCTTCCACCGGCGCTCGTCCCTCGGCTCGCTGCCCCAGTGGTCCGCGAACGCCTCGTTGTGGGCGAGCCGCACGGCGTCGCTGTCGCCCGGGTCCAGGTCCACAAACACGAAGCCCTGCGGCAGCGGCGCGTCCGGAATCTCCTCCAGCGGCCGGGTCATTTCGGTGAAGTAGCGGACCACCGTGGCGCCCGCCGCTTCCATCAGCGCGTTGTGCGCCGGATCTTGTTCCTCCGTGCTGCTTCGCAGGACGCCGCCGCTGATGCCGGCCGCGCTGAACCGGCGGCGCTGGCGGTCGGCCTGCCACTCGTAGAGGTCGACGGACACCCGGCCGTGTTGCTGGCGGACAAGACCGGGGACTGGGAGTACTTCGCGTTCGAACCGGGCGACGAGGAATTCGCCGCCGTG
>NZ_JBNHGL010000477.1:0-981 GCF_059091245.1 Arthrobacter sp. Y3225116 | reverse complement strand
CCGGCCTCCGCCCGTCCCGCGGCCACCGAGCCCTGCACCGTGCCGGCAGCGGCGCCCGGGGCCAGATCCAGCTGGATGTTGTGCAGCTGCGGTCCGGCCTCGCCGGCCAACTGCCGCACCAGGGCGCCGCCGGCGTAGAACTGCGCCTGGCCCATCATGAACGGGTCCTTGGACGGCTTCACGATTCCGGAAACCGTCAGCCCGGTCCCATCGGCGGCAATGTCCTCGGCGGCCACCATCCCGGCGGTCGGCGCCAGCTCCAAGGTGTCGCCGACCGCCAGCGCCTTCTTCTCGGCCGTCGCGGCGTCCACCGCGACCTCTCCCTCCGCCGGCAGGGCTCCTTCCAGCAGTTCCAGGTTGTCCAGTCCGTCGGGGGCGGTGTTCTGCAGAACCCCGTAACCGGCGTCGGCCCGGGATCCGAACGCGACCGGCGCCATCTCCCGCGCGTACACCTCGCCGGCGCCCTCGGCGGCGGCGACGGCGTCAACGGCAGCCGCGTCCAGCGGCCGGTCCGGAGGGCCGGAGACCACCAGGTCGGCGTTCCGGAAACCGGCGCCGATGCTGTTGCCCAGCGAGGCTTCGGTGGACGCGTTGACCATCAGCGTGGCGGTCAGGAACCCCACCGCCATCATCACGGCCAGCCCGACGGCGATGAACCGCCGCGCGTGCTGCCGCACCTGTGCAAGCGCTACCTGCAGCATGTTCAGGCCCCCAGCTTGGCCAAGGCGGCCAGGATCGCGTCGGTGTCGGGCCGGTTTAGTTCGCCCACCAGCTCGCCGTCGTTCATCAGCACCACCCGGTCCGCGTAGGAGGCGGCCACCGGATCGTGCGTGACCATGATGATGGACTGGCCCATCTCCCGGCAGGACCGGCGCAGCAGCGAGAGCACCTCCGCGCCGGATTTCGAGTCGAGGTTGCCGGTGGGTTCGTCGCCGAACACGACGTCGGGGCGGGTCAGCAGCGCCCGCGCCACGGCGACGC
>NZ_JBNHGL010000476.1:0-983 GCF_059091245.1 Arthrobacter sp. Y3225116 | reverse complement strand
GGCGCAGTCCCCGCGAGTGGCGCGGCGGTGCGGGGACGACGACGGAACATGGCCGCGGCGGTGGGCATCGTCGTCGTGCTGTCCATGCCGGTGCCCGCGGGTGTCCGGCGGACGAGGGCTGTCCACGCGCTGCCGGAGGAGCGGGACGCCAGGTTCCAGCGGTTGCGCAGCCAGGCCTGGTTGATGCCCAGCGCATGCAGTGAGCTGATGGCCCAGAGCAGGAGGCGGGCCGTTGGGCCGGCCTCTTCGTTCATGAACAGCGAAACCAGCAGCGCCACCAGGTAGAGGCCGCCGGCGGACAGCCAGGCGGCGCGGCGCGCCAGCAGGCCGATGATCACGAAGCCGGCCCAGCCCACAAACCCAACGCCCAACAGCGGCAGCAGCAGCCACAGGCTGGCGACACCGAGCCAGGGGATCGCCGGCGTTCCGGTCCGGCCCGCGAGGGCGGCGGGTGAGTCAGCGGCGGACATTCAGGACCATGGTGACGCTCTGGTCTTCCTCGACCGTCTCCGATGCGAGCTGCAGGCCGGCGGTGTGCGCGCGTTCCCGCAGCTTCTGCACCACCGCCTGCTGGACTTGGCGCGCGTACGCGGCGTCGATCGCCTGGACGATCTCGGCCGCGCGCCGCCGGTCAACGTCTTCACCGCTGAAATGGACCTGCCAGATGCCGTCGGCGTCGCGTTCGAAGACCGCCGCCACGTCTGCCCAGTCCGCCTCGAGGGAGGCCTCGGTGACACGGGAAACCTTTGCCTGCGTATCTTCCAGGGCAGCTTGCAGCAGGTTCAGGTCCCGCATCCGGGTTTGCACCTGGACCTGGGGCACTGCGGCAACCTCCGGCACCGTGTCCGTGGTGCGGCTCTTGGCCCTGCCCTCGAGGGCGGCGTTGACCGTGGCGGAGGCGCTGGCCGCCGGCGGGGCCCTGGAGTATGAACTGGTCCGGATCAAGACCGAGGGCGACGTGCTGCGGGGGCCGCTGGCCCAGA
>NZ_JBNHGL010000475.1:0-984 GCF_059091245.1 Arthrobacter sp. Y3225116 | reverse complement strand
CGAACGCCGCCAGCCCAGGGGCCAGCGATCGCCGTTCCTTCGGCCGGAGGCGCCAGGCGGCCCTGCCCTCCAGCCACGGCACCACCGACCAGGACCAGGGATAGTACGACGTCGGGCTGCCGCGGTGCGTCGGGGCCGGCACGGCGAGGGGCAGCTCCGGGGCCAGGGACGGGAGCCACTGCTGTTCATGCAGCACCAAATCCCCTGCCGCGGTCCGGCGCGGCAGCCGGACAGCCAAATCGGCTCCGAGTTTGAACGTCACGTTGTCCCACCCGTTCGCCACCCGAACCAGGGGCAGCCGGGCGAGGTCCGGGAACTGGTCCGAGAGCAACCGCAGCACCAGGTCGTTGCTGATGTCGATGTCGGCAGCGGGCATCGAAGCCATCTGTTTCCGTACTCCCTGTGATCGGCTGGCCCCGCCAGCGGCGACGGCGTGTGGTTTGCCAGCCTGTCTGCTGTGGGGACGGGACTTCCATCAGATCATCCGCGGGCGGCGCAGGCCAACCGGACACGCCCTGCTCAGCCAACCGGACACGCCCTGCTCAGCCAACCGGACACGCCCTGCTCAGCCAACCGGACACGCCCTGCTCAGCCCATGACTGCCTGCTTCAGGGCATGGCAGCCGACGGCGTGCAACGGGTCCGAGGGCGGCCGCAGCGCCATCATCACGCCGTACCAGACCGCCCAGCCTTTGGCCCGGCGCCAGGTGTCGTCGTCGTACACCAGCCCGGACCGGAACCGTGCGCGGCCGGCGGGACTGAAGTGCAGCCACGCCACGGCGAGATCGCTGGCGGGATCGCCCTGCGACACATCGCCGAAGTCGGCGACGGCAGCCAGCGTCCCGGATTCGTCGACAATTACGTTGTGCGGATGCGGATCGCCGTGCAGCCACAGCCCCGGACCCGAATAGTCCGGCGCGGCCAGGGCCGCCTCCCATGCCTGCTGCACTCCGGAAGCGTCGGGCAGGCCGCGGACCGCGAGGCC
>NZ_JBNHGL010000474.1:0-985 GCF_059091245.1 Arthrobacter sp. Y3225116 | reverse complement strand
GCGTCCGAGCGGGCGTGTGAACAGGCGCGCGGCCGGGCCTGTACTCGGGCGTCCGAGCGGGCCTGTGAACAGGCGCGCGGCCGGGGCAGTGCACGGGCAGCGGCCAGCCGTCAGGACGGCTTCTTCTGCTGCGGGTACGGTGTTTCCTGCCGGGCCAGCATCTCCACGAAGCCGGCGACCTTGCGCTGCCGGGCGGCATCGGTCTTCAGCTGGGCCAGCCGGTGGATCAGCGCGAAGCGGTTCTGCGAGGTGAGCACTTCGAACATCGCCTGCGCTTCCGGGACGGCGGCGATCGCTGCGGCCAGGTCCTCGGGCACCTCGGCCGTGGCGGGCCCGGCGTAGGCCTTCTCCCAGCGGCCGTCGGCCTGCGCCGCGGCCACGGCAGCCCGGCCGGCCTCGTGCATCTTGCCGGCCTGCTCCAGCCGCTCGATGTACCCGACGTTCCGCAGCGACCAGATGCTGCGCTTCGTCCGCGGGGTGAAGCGTTGGAAGGTGCTTTCCGCGTCGCGCCGCTTGGCCTGGCCGTCGATCCAGCCGAAACACAACGCCTCGTCCAGGGCGGCGGCATAATCCAGGGCCGTAACCGTGCCGCCCTTCTTACGCAGGATCAGCCACACACCGGCCGACGAGGCGTGGTTTTCTTCCAGCCAGGCCCGCCACGCGGCGGCGTCTGGCACCAACAACTCCGGAAGCTCAACAGCCATGCCCTCATGGCAGCACGGCAGGGCCGCGTCGTCTAGTGTTTTTGGGTATCGTCCCGTGCCGGCCCAAGGAGAGAACCCAGATGCTGCGCGTCCGTCCCGTGTTGTCCACCTTCCGCATCGAGCCGTGTCGGGACTTATTGACGGCGGCGGGGCTGGCCCGCGTGGCCCACGACGGCGGTGCCCGGCTGGAATTCGTGGCCGCCGTCCGGAACAAGGGCGTTGACGCCTTCAACGAGATCATGAGGATGCAGGCCTGATGCCCGGAAAGGTCTCCTCCTGGT
>NZ_JBNHGL010000473.1:0-992 GCF_059091245.1 Arthrobacter sp. Y3225116 | reverse complement strand
CTACATGGTTCCCATCCAGCGGGTCGGCCTGGATCAGCGCAGGATCGTGCCGCTATTCGTCAATTGCAACACGCCGCCCTTGCCGTCGCTCGAACGGCGACCGTGGACGCGATGCGCGCGCTGCGGGCCTCCTGCTCCACGTCCAGGCCGTAGCCGGTCTTGGTCTCCAGGTAGGTGGTGCCGCCGGCGGCCGCCTCCGCCACCCGGGCCAGCAGCAGGCGGGTGAGATCGTAGTCGCTGGCTTCGCGGGTCGCGCCGGTGGTGACGGCGATCCCCCCGGCCTGGTAGGACTGACCGGCCATCCGTGCCTCGAACTCGGCGGTGCGGTCTCCGGCAAAGACCAGATGCGTGTGCGAATCCACCCAGCCCGGCAACACGGCCCGCCCGCCGGCGTCGAACTGTTCGTCGGCATCGGGGGCCTGCGCCGCGGGGCCGAGCCAGGAGATGCGCTCCCCCTCGATGATCACCGCGGCATCGTGCAGCACGGAGTCCGCGCCGCGGGCCGGGTCCTGCGTGTGCAGTTCACCGATGTTGGTGACGACAGTGCTCATTCAAACTCCTTCAGGGCGTCGGCCAGCAGCTCGGCCGGCCAACCCAGGCGCTGGTGGCGGCCGTTGACGGCCAGCAAGTCACCGGCAACGACGACGGCGGAAACGTCCGCTGCGCTGGCGCTCAGCGGCAGTTGCCCGGGCTCCGAGCCTACCGTGCGCACGCTGCCGGGGTTCACGGCCATCAGGTCGCAGGCCATCCCGACGGCGATGCCGGCCACCGGGGTGCCCATGGCGGCGGCGGCTCCGGCGGACACGGACTCGAGCAGCTCGGCCGGGGCAAACCGGCCGCGCTGGCCGCTGGCCAGCCGTTCGCCGTGTTCCAGCGCCCGCATCTCCAGCCATGGATCGATGACGGCGTGCTGGTCGTCGCGGGCGCGCTCCAAACCGGACAGTTCTTCGCGCAACTGATCGTTGGCCTGCTGGTGCTCGGCCTGCCGGGTG
>NZ_JBNHGL010000472.1:0-1003 GCF_059091245.1 Arthrobacter sp. Y3225116 | reverse complement strand
CCCGGGTCCGTCGAACGTGGCCGGCAGCCAGTCCAGCCGCGCCACCTCCCAGCCGCCGCCGTCGTCGGCCTGGCTGAACTGGGCCCGGACCATCAAACCCTCGGTGTTGAGGATGTCCGGCGTTGCATGCGCGGCGAGGGTGTTGCCCAGCCCGTAGACGATCCACGTGCCGTCGTGGCGCTCAATCGGCTGGACGGAGTGGCTGTGGTGCCCGTACACCAAGGAGAACTCGCCGCTGTCGGCCAACGCGTGGGCGGCCTCCTGCTGTTGCGGGCTGGCGTAGTCGGTGTATTCGTCCCCGGCATGGACCGCTCCCAAGACGATGTCCGCGCCCTGCCCCCGGGCCTTCCTGGCCTTGGCGATCATTGCCTGGGGATCCAGCATGTCCACCTGCCAGGGCCGGTCCGGTTTCAGCCCGTTCAGCGAGAAGGTGCCGGTGATGACCGCGATCCGCGCGGCCGGGGTGTCCAGGACCAGCACCTCCCCGGCCTCGGCCGCGCTGCCGTAGGTGCCGGTGTGTTCCAGGCCGCGCGCGTCCAGCGCGGCCAGGGTCCGTTCCAGGCCGGCGGTGCCGTGGTCGAATGCGTGGTTGCTGGCGGTGGTGCAGGCGTCGTAGCCCACGGCGGCGGCGGCGTCGAGGATCTGCGGCGGAGCGTTAAAGGCCGGGTAGCCGGAGTACGGTCCGTCGTCGCCGGCCAGCGGGGTTTCCAGTTGGCAGACGGCGAGGTCGGCGGTGTCCAGGTATTGCTCCTGGGCGGCCAGCATCGGCTGGAAGTCCAGGGCCCCCTTCCCGGTTCGCCGGGCGTCTGCGGCCGCCTGCTCCCAGAGCGGCTCGTGCAGCAGCAGGTCGCCGGTGAGGGCCACGGTGGCACAGCGGATTCCCGGGCACGCCGGACCCGCGCCGGCCGTCGCCGTCGGCTCCGGGGCGGGCTCCGGTGCGGAGGCCGACGGCGCTGCCTCCCCCGTGCCGCCGCTCCCCGGCGGGCCGGATCCGGAGGGCACC
>NZ_JBNHGL010000471.1:0-1008 GCF_059091245.1 Arthrobacter sp. Y3225116 | reverse complement strand
GCGGTTGCGGCTGCTGCCGCGACAGCCGGCGCCGCCGGCGCAGGACGCGGCGCCTCGTCGTCGTCCAACAAGGCTTCTTTGATGATCCGCCGAGGGTCGTATTGCCGCGGATCAAGCTTTCGCCAGTCCATGTCGACGATGTCGTCGCCGACTTCTTCGCGCAGCTGTTCCTTGGCACCGGCGGCCATGGTCTTCAGCTGTTTGACGAACCTGGCCAGCTGCGCGGCGTATTCGGGCAACCGCTCAGGTCCGAGGATCACCACGGCAAGAATTGCCAGGATGATCAGTTCTGAGCCGTTGATTCCAAACACGATTGAAGGTTACCCGTTCGCCGGGCCGGTCAGCCACTCGGCCGCTGCTGCCGGAGCCCCGCGGCGGCCCCTCATCCGGCCCGGGCCGTCCGGGCATCGCCGGGGGTGCATCAGCCGGCGGCCGGCGGTTTGACCATCATGCCCAGTCCGCGGACGATCCGGCTGAGCGGATCGTCGGCCGGGGACGGCATCGGCAGCTTCAGGCGGGAGTTCTCCGACAGCACCACGTGGCTGACCGTCTCCGGCATCTCGGCCAGCGGAAGGTCGGACCACAACGTGTACGTCACCTCGTCGGAATGGAGCACCACGGTCCAGTCCTCGCCGCCGCGCACCCACACGGCGCGGTTCAGCCCGGCCACTTCCCGGAATCCGTCCATGGTCACCGGATGGCCAGTGGTCGCATTCACCGGCGGCGCGGGGTCCGCCACCCGGGCCGTTCCGTCGGCGCTGCCGTCTCCGCGCCGTTGCTCGGTGACCACCACCCGGTGGCCGCCGTCGCTGAGCTCGAGCCTGACGGCTGGCTGCCCGTCCACGACCGTCTGTTCCGCGCTCTGCAGGCGGTAGCCGAGCCCGGGCAGCAGCGGGCAGGTCCAGCCACTGCGCCGCAGCTCCTCGAGTGCCGCGCCGTTCAGGGCGATCGGACGGGTGGTGCCTGCATCGGCGGCCACCGGCACCCAGGCCGTCCCGGTGGCAAGGC
>NZ_JBNHGL010000470.1:0-1023 GCF_059091245.1 Arthrobacter sp. Y3225116 | reverse complement strand
GGACCAGCGGCGCGGCCGCCACGGCCTGCGACACCGACTCCGAATAGGCCCGCACCAGTCCTCCGGCTCCCAGCAGGATCCCCCCGAAATAGCGGACGACGACGGCCGCGACGTCGCTGAGGTCCGTCACCCCGGGCGCCGTCTCGCGTTTGAGCAGGGCCTCCAGCATGGGCGCCCCGGCCGTACCGGCGGGCTCGCCGTCGTCGTTGGAGCGCTGGACGCCCCGGTCCGGGCCCAGCAGGAAGGCGCTGCAGTGGTGCCGGGCGTCGTGGAATTCGCGGCGCAGCTCCGCGACCAGGCCGCGGGCCTGTTGTTCCGTTTCCACCCGCCGCAGCACCGTGATGAACCTCGAGCGTTTGATTTCGATCTCGTGCCGGTGCTCGCCGGCTACGGTGGTGTAGCTGCTGCCGGGGGACGGGGGACCCATAGGATCCAGCCTAGTGCGCCCGCACGGGGCCCTTGTCCGGCGGTCCCGCGCGTGCCTAGTCTGGGTGGCACAGGGCCGCGCCCGCGGGGCGGCCGGAGAACGCAACGAACGGCGGAACCATGGCGAAAAACCAACCGGAATTCGACCCGCGCGTCCAGGGCGGAGCGGGCCACGGCCCGGCCGCGCCCGACGGCGTCAACGAAGGGCGTGCATCGGCCGACCAAGGCGACTCGGCCAACCCTGATCCCGAGAGCCAGAACATCACCGGGCTGGAACCAGGCGGTGGCGTTCCGCCCGGAGAAACGCCGCCCGCCGAAGACCAGATGAGCGCCGACCAAGGGCACGAGGAGTAGCGGGCCCGGGCACTAAAGCCCGGGGGAGGCTGGACACGCCGCGGCGCGGCGCCTGTCCGCGTGCTGGCTAGACTAGGGCCGTGCTCAGAATCGGACTCACCGGCGGCATCGCCGCCGGAAAATCGCTGGCTGCCCGGCGGCTGGCCGAGCTCGGCGCCACCCTCATCGACGCCGACGCCATCGCCCGGGAAGTGGTAGAGCCCGGCACCGACGGACTGCGCGCCGTCGTCGACGCGTTCGGCC
>NZ_JBNHGL010000469.1:0-1029 GCF_059091245.1 Arthrobacter sp. Y3225116 | reverse complement strand
CACGCGGCGGCGGCTGCCCGCAAGGCCGGTGCGGACTACCGGCTGGTGGAGTGGGCCGACAGCTGCCCGCCGGACTGCGTGGACCAGTACGCGGCCCTGCGGCAGCGGATGAGCACGGACGTCCCGCTGGGTGAACTCGACTACGAGGAAGAAGCGTGGGACGCCGCCCGGGTCCGCCACCAGGAGGAAGAGCTGCGGCGCAAGGGCGGCCGCTGCCTGGTGGTCGCGGCCCGGCATGTGCCCAGCGGCCGGCTGGTGGGCCATACCGTGCTGGAATTCTTCCCGGAGCAGCCCGAGGTGGTCTTCCAGGAGGACACGCTGGTGCTGCGGGCCCACCGTGGCCACAGCCTGGGCCTGTGGATCAAGGCCCGCAACCTGCAGCGGGTGGCGGAAGCGTGGCCGCAGGGGCGCCGGCTCTACACCTGGAACGCCGATGAAAACAGCCACATGCTGGACATCAACATCGCCCTCGGCTTCGCTCCGGCGGGGTACGAGGCCGCCTGGCAGAAGAAGCTGGGTCCGGGGCCGCAGGCCGGGGGGACGAGCCCGGGCGGCGCTGTATGACGGCGTGAGTCGGGGCGTGTCGCCGGCGCGTCGATGCTACGCGCCGGTAACCGGCAGCGGCGGTTACGATGTCAGCGCGCCGGCATGCTGCCGGGTGTGGCGGGAGGGCCGATGGAACGCAGGACGCTGGTTGACATGGTGGCGGAAGACCTGCTGGAGCAGATTATCGCCGGCCGCATGGCTCCCGGCGACGCGCTGCCGACCGAAGCCGAAATCGCCGCCCGGTCGCAGGTCAGCCGGCTGACCGTCCGGGAGGCCCTCACCATGCTGCGGGCGATGAACGTGATCAGCATCCAGCGGGGCCGCGGCACGTTCATCAATCCACCCGGGAAGTGGACCTCGGTCGAAGCCATCGTCCGCGCCGCGGCGCACAGCCTGAGCGACTCCGCCGCCTCGCGGCAGCTGCTCGAAGTGCGGCGCCTGGTCGAATCCGGGGCCGCCGCGCTGGCTGCCCTCCGCCGCACC
>NZ_JBNHGL010000468.1:0-1033 GCF_059091245.1 Arthrobacter sp. Y3225116 | reverse complement strand
CCCGCCGTCAGGTGCGGATGCGGCAGCGGCCGCTGGCCCGGTCGCCGCCTCTGTCGCCCGCCGCTCCTCGCCGCGGCCACCCGTCTCCGTCATCGTTGCTGTCCTTTTCCGGCCAGGGCAACTGCGCCGCCGTCGGCCGGGTCTTCGAATGCCGCCCTGCGCAGTTCGGCGGGGCGGGCATCCGCCCCGGTGGTCTTGATGTGGTCGATGCGGCGCGGCACGAACCGCCGCCGGGCCGGGATCGGTATGGCGAGCAGGACGGTCAGTCCGATGGCGAGCACCTGAAGGATGGCAATCCACGGCGACCACGGGCTCGAATAGCCGATCTTTACCGTACCCGCTGCTGCCGGCACTTCAAACGCCTGGGCCCAGCCGTCCTGCGAGGATTCCAGCGGCCGGCCGTTCAGGGTGGCGGTCCAGCCCGGGTCCGTCCGCTCGGCCAGGATCAGCCGGCGTCCGGGCTCGCCGGCGGGAATCTCGCCGGCCGCCGCGGTCCAGCCGGACGGCACGGTTTGCAGCAGGTCGCCGTTGGCATCGACCAGGCGCACCCGGGCGGTCAGTTGGCCGGCCGCGGTGCCGTCCTTTCCGGTCGCTCCGACGACCCGCCAGAGCCAGCCGGAGTCGGTGCGTCCCACGGACGTCAGCCCGGGCACGGCGTCGATCCGGCCGGCGAGCAGTTCGGCCGCCGTATCGGATTCCTGCAGCACCACGAAGTCCACGCCGAGCCGCACCAGGGACGGCCGCGGATCCACGCCGGTGCCCGCCACGATGACCGCCACCGTGTTCCGCAATTCTGCGTCGGCGTCGTCGTCGGAGCGCACCTGGGCTTCGGTGAGCGGACCGGCCAGGGCCCGCGCCGAGTAAATGGCCGAGAGTTGGTCCAGGGTGGTGCCGCTGCCGTGCATCACGGCAGCGGTCACCGCGCCGCCGGATCCCGCCGTCAACACGAGCGCACGGGCCTGTTCCGGCCCGGTCCCGCTGTCCGCAGAGGTGGCCGGCAGCGTGCGGCCGGCCCCGGGCGCCACCGCCATCT
>NZ_JBNHGL010000467.1:0-1042 GCF_059091245.1 Arthrobacter sp. Y3225116 | reverse complement strand
CGAGGCTCGGCGGCATCGGCGAGCGGCTGGCCCCCGAACTGGAGGCGCGCACCGGGATCGAAACGCGCGCCACCACACTGGGGCACATCCAGCGCGGCGGGGTCCCCTCCGGCTACGACCGTGTGCTGGCCACCCGCCTGGGCATGGCGGCCGTGGACTCGGTGGTGGAGAAGCGCTGGGGCACCATGGTGGCGATTAAGGGCACGGACGTCGTGCACGTGGGCTTCGAGTCGGCGCTGAACAATCTAAAAACCGTCCCGCAGCATCGTTACGACGAGGCGAGGGTTCTCTTCGGCTAAGCGTTCAGTAGGGTGGCAGGTATGCGATTGGACGCAGGGACGGCTGACATTGTGCTGCTGGCGTGGGCGCGGTTGCTCGGATTCTCCGACAACGCCTTCATCGCGGCCGACGACCGGCTGACCAGGATCAACGAGGACTCCGGGACCCTCACCTTCGTGCGCTTGTTCGGCCGCTCAGCGCTGGTGGGGCCGGAATGGGCCGTCGCCGCGGCCGCCCGGTACTCGGACGACGACCTGGCCGAGCACCAGACGCTGATGCTGCTGAGCCGGGAGCACGGCGGGCACGGGCTGGGCAAGGCCGTGTTGTCCTACGCCGAAGACCTGCCGGTGGTCCAGCCCGAACGGGAGGCCCTGGTGTCCACCGCGGGCAGCGACGTCGCCCGGCTGGAAGACAGGTGCCCGCCCGATGACACGCACGAAGCGGGGCTGGCCGGCATGGACAAGTCGTTTGTGCTGCTGGACGGCAGCACCCCGATGGCCGGCGCGGGCTACCAGGAGTGGCAGCAGATCCTCGGCCACGTGGGCGTGCTGACCGCGCCCACCTACCGGCGCCGCGGAGCCGGCGCGTTGATCGCGGCGATCGCCGGCCACGAGGCGCTCTCCTCCGGACTCATTCCGCAGTGGCGCTCGCACGAAGAGAACAGGGCCTCCCGCGCGCTGGCCGCGAGCCTGGGGTTCTGGGACGCGGGCACCCAGACCTCGGTGATCCTGCAGAAGCAAAGGTGACCGCGGCGGCGCCTGCG
>NZ_JBNHGL010000466.1:0-1056 GCF_059091245.1 Arthrobacter sp. Y3225116 | reverse complement strand
TTCCGTACCCGAGCCGCCGCCGCAGCCGGCGAGGCCCAGCATGGCGGCGGCCAGCAGGGCTGTCGCGGCTGTCTGTGTGATTTTCATGGGGGTTCCTTTGCCGTCTCCCGGGCGGGCCCGGAGCGTGGTGCCGCGGGGCGCGGCCCGCTATTGGCAAAGACGCCGGCCGCGCCCACAATGGTTCAACGTCGGGCGGGTGAATCCCGCGGGCTGGATGAACCGGAACGCCGCCGCCGTCGTCGTACCCGGTAGGACGCCGCGTGGAACGCTGCGCGGGGACGTTCCGCCGCCGGTGGGGCGGCCGGGGCTGCCGGGAGGAAGGAGGCGGCCGTGGCATTGGACGACGAGGCCGTGGCCCGCCTCTACCGCGACCATGCCACGGCGCTGCGCCGGTTCGTGCGCGCCGCGACGTCCGACGCGGACCAGGTGGAGGACGTGGTGCAGGAGACGATCCTGCGGGTGTGGAAGCGCGGCCCGGAAACCGACAACATGCGTGGCTACCTCTACCAAACCGCCCGTCACGTCATTATCGACGGCTACCGGCGCCGCACCCGGCGGCCGGGCGAGACCGGCCTGGGCGAGGACGATCCGGCCAGCGAAGAAGACCAGTTGGAGCGGCTCCTGCTCCGCGTGGTCATGGAGGAAGCGCTGGCACGCATCAGCCCCGAGCACCGCAACATCATCCTTGCCCTGCACTACCAGCGGCTCACGTCGTCCGAAGCCGCCCGGTCGCTGGGCATTCCGCTGGGCACGGTGAAGTCGCGGGCGTTCTACGCGGCCAAGGCCCTGCGCGCCGTGCTGGACGAGATGGGGGTGGGGCAGCCGTGAACGCCAACGAGGAACTGCACCAACTGCTCGGCCTCTATGTGCTGGGCGGGCTGGACCGCCGCGAGCGGGCGGAATTCGAAGAACACCTGGCCTCCTGCTCCCAGTGCCGCCGGGAGGCCGCGGAGCTGGAACACCGCCGTCGGCACGGTCAGCTTCGAATTGGGCGGAACCGTCCATACCCTGGTTGCGGAGCAAGAGAAACTGGGCGCCTTGTCGCTGAACTTCCAC
>NZ_JBNHGL010000465.1:0-1057 GCF_059091245.1 Arthrobacter sp. Y3225116 | reverse complement strand
GCGGCGCCGAACACCGGCACGTGCTCCGGCCGGTCCAGCGCGTGCACGGCGCGGCGGGCGAAAACCAGACCCTCCAGCAGCGAGTTCGAGGCCAGCCGGTTGGCCCCGTGCACGCCGGTGCAGGCGACCTCGCCCACCGCCAACAGCCCGGGCACCGAGGTCCGGCCGTCGTGGTCGGTCAGCACGCCGCCCATCCAGTAGTGCGAGGCCGGACGCACCGGCAGCGGTTGCCGCGTCCAGTCGAAGCCCAGCGACCGGACGGTGGCGTCGATCATCGGGAACCTAGCGGCCAGGTAACCGGCGCCCTTCTCCCGCTCTATCCCGGTGGCGTCCAGGAAGACCTGCGGCACCAGCCCGTTTTCCTCCTGCAGCCGGAGCCGAGTGTGGATGCAGCGCGAGACCACGTCGCGGGGCGCCAGCTCGGCGTCCGGGTGCAGCGCCGGCATGAACCGCTCCCCCGCCGCGTCCACCAGCACGGCCCCTTCGCCGCGTACCGCCTCTGAAATCATGAAGGCCCTGCCGCCGGTCGCCGCCGGGTCCAGCAGGGTGGGGTGGAACTGGATGAACTCCAGGTCGGCCAGCGCCGCACCCGCTTCCCAGGCCAGCGCCGCGCCGTCGCCGGTGGCGGCCGCGGGGTTGGTGGTGGCCGGATACAGCTGCCCGGCACCGCCGGTCGCGAGGATCACGACGTCGGTGTCCAGCCGCGCGGTCAGGGCGCCTGATTCCGCGTGCAGCAGCTCCACGCCCGCCACGCGCGCGCCGGCCGTGAGCAGCCGCCGCACCATCGTGTGCTCAAGGATTTCCAGCCGGCCGGCGTCCGCCAGCCGGCGGACCACCCGGATCAGCACTTCGGCGACGCCGGCCCCGGTGCGGTCGCCGCCGGCGTGCAGGATCCGCGGCGCGGAGTGGGCCCCTTCCAACCCGAGCGACAGTTCGCCGCCGTGCCGGTCGAAGGCCACGCCCCACTCTTCCAGGGTGGCGATTTCCGCCGCCGCACCTGCGCACAGCAGGCGGACGGCGCCGTCGTCGTTCATGAAGGCGCCGGCGGCGAGCGTGT
>NZ_JBNHGL010000464.1:0-1070 GCF_059091245.1 Arthrobacter sp. Y3225116 | reverse complement strand
CACTCGGGAGGGTGTGGGAGAGTAGGTCGCCGCCGGACATTCTTTGAACACCGGGAAGGCCCCGCCAACGATGGCGGGGCCTTCCCGCGTTTAACCACCAACCACCCCCACCAACCACCTCAACCGGTGCGGCTTATGCCGGTTGCGGCGGCCCCTCCGCGTCCCGCGCGTTCCTGGATGCCTGGCCGTGGTTGTCCGGCAGTCGGGCGAAGCCGCGTCCCTGAGTGGCCGGCCGTGGTTGTCCGTCGCGCGGAGCGCGTCCCCGGGTAGGTGACCGGCGGTGGTGTCCGGGCGAGGCCGGTGCATGCCTTGGGGAGCTCGCACCGGCCCCGGTGGAGACGCGCGTGGGCGCAACCTGCACAGGCTCCCCAGGTGCGCGGCGGGGGCGGGAGCGGCCTGCCGCGGCGCCGGTGCCCCGGCACCAGGAGCTGCCCGGGCGCCGAAGGCCTGGGGGTTCCCGACCTGCGGCAGGGCATGCCGGGGCAGGGGAGTCCCGGGGCGGCGGGCTGCCGGCCGCGGTCGGGCCGGGGCCGGTGGCGGTCTTCGGGCTGCTGCCGTTGTGGATTTTGTGATTGGCTACACAAGCGGCCCGGGGGCGGCAGCTGCGGGGATCGGCCGGCCGGCAGCCGGGCCGCGCGGGTGCCGGATCCGCTCAACGGCGCGGTTTTCGGGGGCGCCGGCGTGGTCCCGCCAGGGGTGTCCGGGCGGTGCATTGGGGTGATTTGCGGGCCGGGCGGAAGGCGTGTATTGTTTTCTGAGTCGCTGCTGCTGAAGCAGAACGAACGGCGGCCAAACCCCTTCAAAATACACCAGGATCTGGTGCGTTAGACGCGCCCCCTGGAGTGGTTGGAGGATCGGGATTCGGACCTGAATCTGCCGGGAACGGCGATTTGCAAAGGTCGCGAAGACCGGGTAAGTTAGAAAAGTTGCTCCGGAGCGATGGAGGGCCTGAGAGGGTCGTCCTGGTGCCGGGTGCTCCTGTTGTTTGAGAACTCAATAGTGTGCCAAGTTTGTTGATACCAATTATTTATTGGTTGAAAGTGCCGTGGCGTGCCGCCCCTGTGGTGTGT
>NZ_JBNHGL010000463.1:0-1079 GCF_059091245.1 Arthrobacter sp. Y3225116 | reverse complement strand
CCGGGTCCGCGGGCACCGTGCCGCCGGAGTTCGCCGATTTGTTCGGCGGGTTCGGCGGTTTCCCGCAGCAGCAGCCGCCGCGCAGGGGCGCCGACCGCACCGCGACCACCAGCATTTCCTTCGCCGGTTCCATCAACGGCACCACCATCGGGTTGCGCGAGCCCAGCGGCGAGGTGATTGACGTGCGGATCCCGGCCGGGATTAAAGACGGCCAAAAGGTCCGCGTCCGCGGCAAGGGCCAGGCCGGCCCCGCCGGCGCGGGCGACCTGATGGTGACCGTCAACGTCAAGCCCCACCCGTTCTTCCAGCGCGACGGCGACAACATCAGGATCCACGTCCCGGTCACGTTCCCGGAGGCCGCGCTGGGCGCGCAGATCGACGTGCCGACCCTGACCGGCGAATTCGTCAAGGTCAAGATCCCGGCAGGGACACCCTCCGGCCGGACGCTCCGCGTGAAGGGACGCGGGGTGAAGACCTCGAAGAACACCGGCGACCTGCTCGTGACCATCGACGTGGTGGTCCCGCAGAATCTTGGGAAAGAGGCCGAAGACGCAGTCAACGCCTTCGCGGCGGCGACCGCCGGGTCCGACCCGCGCGGAAACCTTGCCGCCAAGGCCAGGCTGTAGCGGGACGTTACGACAGGTCGGGACAGTCCGGACGGGAAACGCGCGAAGCGCAGGAGGGAGAGCACCATGAGCATCGATATGAACGCGCCGATCTTCGTGATTTCGGTGGCGGCCGAACTGGCGGACATGCACCCGCAGACCCTGCGCCAGTACGACCGTCTCGGCCTGGTCTCTCCGTCGCGCCAGCGGGGCAGGCAGCGCCGCTATTCCCAGAAGGACGTCAACACCCTGCGCGAGGTCCAGCGGCTGTCCCAGGAAGGCGTCTCGCTGGAAGGGATCAAGCGCATCCTCCAGCTGGAAAACGAGGTCGCCGCCCTCAAGGCCCAGGTCCGGGACCTCTCCGAGGAACTGATGGCCCGGCAGCGCGGGGGCACCGACTCCAGCCGGGTGTTCGCCGCCGGCCTCGCCGGCGACGTAGTGACGCTGGCCCGCGGCCAGCGGCCGCGTCCGCGC
>NZ_JBNHGL010000462.1:0-1086 GCF_059091245.1 Arthrobacter sp. Y3225116 | reverse complement strand
ACGGTTCTTGCAGACTGGCGGAGCCACGGAAAGAGTCCGCGGAATTTGTTTTCCTGCGTTGAATTTCCGTTGAGCAAATATCCGCCTGCGGGCCGGCGCGGGTCTTGTCCGTCAGGTGCCGCGCCGGCAAAGCCGGCGTGGACGTCCGTACCATCCGGGGCGAAGGCCGCCGACCCGTAGAGGCCGCCGGTGGTCAGCGGATCGCGGCCCTGTGCCACGTCGAGCACCAATGTCTTGGCCACCTTGTCGTGCCAGCCCTGCCGCTTGTGGTTGCGGTCCCAAACGTTGGAGACCACCACCACGACCGCGCCCACCGCCAACACCAGTCCGCCCACGGCGATGATCAGCCCGCGCAGGAAGATGGCTCCCCAGCCGGCCGCGTGGCCGTCCTCGTTCGCGGTCCGCAGGCCCAGCAGCACCTTGCCGGGAGTCTTGCCGGCGGTCGCTTCCCAGCCCCAGAGCCAGATGGTGTAGGCCAGCGACAGCACGGTCGCCAGCCCGATCCACAGGAACAGGCCGCCCAGCGACTCCGCGGCCGCGGAGGCGCTGCCCGAGGCCGCGGCCTCCATCACGGCCGGCACGCTGGCAGCGTAGGCCGCCAGCATCAGCACGGCCGGCGGAATCTTGTCGATCAGCCACGCCCCCAGCCGTTTGCCGACCGGGGCGCTGACCAGATTCAGTCTTGCTGCCACGTGCTGCTCCCGCCCTGTTCCGGCCGTTCGGCCTGTGAGTCTACTGTACGGATTCTAGTGGCGGCCGTTGTCCGCCGCCGCGCCAGCCGCCTCTTGGCGTCGGCAACCAGCGAGCGCGGCGTGTACTTTGCCCGCTGCCGCTGCCAGAAACTTAGCGAGTCCTTCATTTTCGCCAGCGAGTCGTCCACCTGGTCCCAGTACTGCTGCACCTGCACCTCCGTCGGTTCGGCTGCCCCGAAGATCGCCGCGTCGGCCCGGTGCGCCAGGAGGGTGGTGGAGTCCGCGGTGGCCGGGAACTGCCCGGCCAGCTCGGCCGCGTGCTCACGCCGGGTGGCGTTGGCGGGGGCGCTCGCTCCCATATCGGTGGCCAGGGACATCACCTCGCGCCAGCCGC
>NZ_JBNHGL010000461.1:0-1095 GCF_059091245.1 Arthrobacter sp. Y3225116 | reverse complement strand
GGCAAGAACGCCAAGGCCGCCCTGCCGCTGCAGATCGCGGACGACCCGTGCTGGGTCCTGCTCTCCGCCTCCGGCCAGCTCGCCCGCACGGTGGACCAGGAGCCCCTGTCGGACGGCCAGCGGATCCGGCACGATGTCCTGGCGTCCGTCGTCAGGACCACGGCACGGGCCGAAATCGGAGCCGTGACCTCGCTGGGCCGGATGCTGCGGCTTCCGGTCCTGGACATGCCGGTGCTCGCCGCCGCTGCCGGGTCGCCCAACCTGGCCGGCGGCGTCCCGGTCAAGGAGTTCGTGACCCTGGCGAAGGGCGAGACCCTGGTGGCCTTGGCCCCGCTGGACAAGGTCCTCGCCCTCGGCACGGCCCAGGGCATCGTCAAGCGCGTGACCCCGGACTACCCGCTCAACCGGGAGGACTGGGAGATCATCGCGCTCAAGCCCAAGGACTACATTGTGGGCCTGAGCGTCCCGGCCGACGACGACGAACTGGTCTTCATCACCCGCCAGGCGCAACTGCTGCACTTCCCGGCCTCGACGGTGCGCGCCCAGGGCCGCACGGCCGGCGGAGTTACGGGCATCAAGCTGGGCGCGGAAGACTCCGTGACGTTCTTTGGTGCGGTCGCCGCGGGGGATGCGGACGCCGTCGTCGTCACCGTCGCCTCCTCGCAGGAAGCCCTGCCGGGCACCGCCCCCGGCTCGGTCAAGGTCACCCCGTTCACGGAGTACCCGGCCAAGGGCCGCGCCACCGGCGGAGTGCGCGCGCACCGCTTCCTGAAGGGCGAGGACATGCTCTCGCTGGCGTGGGCCGGGCACGGCCCGGCGAAGGCCAGCTCGGCCAACGGCGCCTCCCGGGCGCTGCCCACCGAACACGGCCGCCGCGACGGTTCCGGCATACCGTTGTCCCAGCCGGTGGACGCGGTCGGCCCCGCCCTATCGCAGCAGGGGCCGCAAGGCTCCTAAGCTGGCTGCATGGCGATCATCCCCGACACCAAGGACTGGACGTGGGTCACCGAGCGGCCCTGCCCCGAATGCGGCTTCGACCCGGCCGGCGTCACGCCGGACCGGATCGGCCCGGAGGTGCTGGCCACGGTGCCCCGC
>NZ_JBNHGL010000460.1:0-1099 GCF_059091245.1 Arthrobacter sp. Y3225116 | reverse complement strand
TGGCGGCACCGAGCCGGCGCGCGGGTCGGGCTACGCTGGTTGGCATGCCTGATTTCCGCCGCACGGCGCGCCCGTTCCGCCTGCCCGGCCTCCAGCGTCCGGGCAAGCCGGCGCCTACTCCGATTCCGCGCGACATCAAGGTGCTGGTTGCCGCTGCCTTCGTCATCGCCCTGGGGTACGGGCTGGTGGCTCCGGTCCTGCCGCAGTTCGCCGCCAGTTTCGACGTCGGCGTCGCGGCTGCCAGCATCATCGTCAGCGTGTTTGCCCTCGCCCGGCTGGTCTTCGCTCCGGCGGGCGGCGCCCTGGTGGGCCGCTGGGGTGAACGGAGGGTGTACCTGACCGGCCTGCTGATCGTGGCCGCTTCGACCGGCGCCTGCGCGCTGGCGCAGGACTACTGGCAGCTGCTGATTTTCCGCGGCTTGGGCGGCCTCGGCTCCACCATGTTTACGGTCTCGGCCATGGCGCTGATCCTGCGGCTGGCCCCGCCGGACGGCCGCGGCCGGGTTTCCAGCCTCTACGCCGGCACGTTCCTGATGGGCGGCATCCTCGGCCCGGTGGCCGGCGGCCTGCTGGCCGGCTTCGGCCTGCGCATGCCGTTCGTGGTCTATGCCATCGCGCTGCTCGTGGCGGCAGCCGTCGTCGCCGTCATGCTCAAGAAACCCGCAGCCCGGAGCGGCAACGACGCCCCGGCGCCCGAGGCGATGGATCTGCGCGAGGCGCTCTCGGACCCGGGGTACCGCGCCGCCGTCGTGTCCGCTTTCGCCAATGGCTGGGCCACCTTCGGGGTCCGAATGGCGCTGATTCCGCTCTTTGCCGCGGCCGTGTTGGGTGCGGGTCCGGAGACTGCCGGGCTGGCGTTGGCCGTCTTCGCCGTCGGCAACGCGCTGGCGCTGACCTTCTCCGGCCGTCTCTCGGACACCACCGGCCGCCGTCCCCTGGTGATTGCCGGGCTGACCGTGGCCGGGCTGGCGATCGCGGCCATCGGGTTCACCGAGTCCGTCCCGGTGTTCGTGCTGCTGAGCCAGTGGCAGTTTTCCACGTCGCAGAGCGAACCGCCCCCGCCCCCGGGCGAGACGGAAACCGTCAAGCCGCTGACCGA
>NZ_JBNHGL010000459.1:0-1103 GCF_059091245.1 Arthrobacter sp. Y3225116 | reverse complement strand
GGTCGAGGCCGCGACGGGCCAGCAGCGGCGCCAGGTCGGCGTCCCGGCCACGGAAGTTCCGGTAGGCCTGCAGCGGGTCCATGCTGTTGCCCCGCGAGAGCAGTTCGCGGCGGAAGCGGTCCCCGTTGCCGCGGCGGAGTCCGCCGTTTTCGGCGAACCAGGCGACCGTGTCGGCGTCGAGGATTTCACTCCAGAGGTAGGAGTAGTAGCCCGCCGCGTAGCCGCCGGCGAAGATGTGCTTGAAGTAGCCGGTGCGGTAGCGCGGCGGGACCAGGGGCAGGTCGATTCCGGCGTCGGCCAGTGCCTGCCGTTCGAAGGCCAGCGGATCCTCGACCCGCTGCCCGGCGGCCAGGCTGTGCCAGGCCAGGTCGAGCACGCACGCGGCCAGGTACTCGGTGGTGGCAAAGCCTTCGCCCCACAGCTGCGCAGCCTTGACGCGGTCCACCACCTCCCGCGGCAGCGGCTCGCCGGTCAGGTGGTGCCTGGCGTAGTTGCCGGCGACCTCCGGCTCCAGCATCCACATTTCATTGACCTGCGACGGGTACTCCACGAAGTCCCGGGGCACGTTGGTGCCCGAGAGGCTGGGGTACTTCACCCGGGACAGCAGGCCGTGCAGCGCATGGCCGAACTCGTGGAAAAGCGTCACCACGTTGTCGTAGCTGAGCAGGGCCGGCTCGCCGGGAGCGGGCTGCGGGATGTTCAGGTTGTTCATCACGACGGCGCGCTGTCCCAGCAGGTGGGACTGCTCGACCAGCGAATCCATCCAGGCACCGCCGTTCTTCGTGTCCCGGGTATGGAAGTCGCCGATGAACAGGCCCAGCCGGGCGCCGTCGTCGTCCATCACTTCCCAGATCCGGGCCTGCGGATGATAGGCGGCGAGGTCCGGCCGGGCCTCGAACCGCAGCCCGTACAACCGGTTGGCGGCGAAGAAGACGCCGTCGGCGAGCACGCGTTCGAGCTCGAAGTACTGGCGCAGCCCGGCCAGGTCCACGCTGTAGTCGCGGCGGCGCACAAGCTCCGCATAGTAGGCCCAGTCCCACGGCTCGAGGGGGTGGCCGGCGGCCTCGGCGAGGATCTCCGCCTCGGCGCGGGCGTTGGCGACG
>NZ_JBNHGL010000458.1:0-1103 GCF_059091245.1 Arthrobacter sp. Y3225116 | reverse complement strand
AGGGCCGGTCCGACTCGGGCAACCCGCGGCAGCGCCGCGGCACCGAGGAGGCGGCCGCCGAGAACACGGCCGTCGCCTCGGCCGACAAGCCGCGCCGGAAGCGTTCACGCACCCGCCGCCGCAACGGCGAGGTCGTCAACGGGACCGCCCAGCAGGTCACCGACGGCGCCAGCGGGGAATAGTGGCCGGTATCCGGTGGACGCCCGACGGCAGCTCGCTGGTGGTCCGGGCGGACAACGCCGACTTCCTGCCCACGCTGCCCGACGGCGCTTTCACCATGATCTACCTGGACCCGCCGTTCAACACCGGCCGGGCCCAGGTCCGGCAGCAGACCTCCATGGTGCGCAGCGCCGATGGTGAAGGCGACCGCATCGGGTTCAAGGGCAAGTCGTACCAGACGGTCAAGGGCACGCTCGCCAGCTACGACGACGCGTTCGACGACTACTGGTCCTTCCTGGAGCCCCGTCTCTCCGAGGCGTGGCGGCTGCTGGCCGACGACGGCACGCTGTACCTGCACCTGGACTACCGCGAGGTGCACTATGCCAAGGTGTTGCTGGACATGCTCTTCGGCCGCGAGAGCTTCCTGAACGAGATCATCTGGGCCTACGATTACGGCGCCCGTGCGCGCAACCGCTGGCCCGCCAAGCACGACAACATCCTGGTCTACGTCAAGAACCCGAAGGCGTACCACTTCGACAACGCGGAAGTGGACCGCGAGCCGTACATGGCTCCGGGCCTGGTGACCGCGGAGAAGGCCGCCCGCGGCAAGCTCCCGACCGATGTCTGGTGGCACACCATCGTCTCCCCCACCGGCCGGGAGAAGACGGGCTACCCCACCCAGAAGCCCGAGGGGCTGCTGCGCCGGATGGTTGCCGCGAGCAGCCGGCCGGGCGACTGGGTGCTCGACTTCTTTGCCGGCTCCGGGACCCTCGGCGCCGTGGCCGCGGGCATGGACCGGCGGTTCGTCTGCGTGGACCAGAACCCGCAGGCCATCGACGTCATGCGCAAACGGCTGGGCCGCCATGCGGCAGTGGTCGAGGCCGCCGACGGTACCGAGGCCTCGGTGGGCGCCGAGGCGGTCGGCAGTGCCGAGGCCACCGTGG
>NZ_JBNHGL010000457.1:0-1113 GCF_059091245.1 Arthrobacter sp. Y3225116 | reverse complement strand
GATCCGGCGCCGGATCGATGCGTTGTGGCGGATCGAGGGCGCCCGGATTGTCGCCGCCCTGGCCCGTGCCACCGGGGATGTCGGTTTCGCCGAGGACGTCGCGCAGGAAGCCGTGGCCGATGCGCTGGTCCAGTGGCCGCACACCGGGATCCCCCGCAACCCGGCGGCGTGGCTGACCACCGTGGCCAGGCGCCGGGCCATTGACGCCTGGCGGCGGGCCGAACGCCTGGAGGACCGTTACCAGGTGCTGGCCCGCGGGCTGCGCGACGAGGAAGACCTGGCCTGGGACCCCGTACCCGACGACGTGCTCCGGCTCGTCTTCACCGCCTGCCACCCGGTGCTCTCGCGGGAAGCGCAGGTATGCCTGACGCTGCGGGTGGTCGCCGGCCTGTCCGCCGAGGAGATCGGCCGGCTCTTCGTGATTCCGGTCGCCACCGTGCAACAGCGCATCGTCCGGGCCAAGAAGACCCTGGCCGCGGCGAAGGTGCCCTTCGAAGTCCCCGAACCGAACGACTGGGGCCCGCGGCTGGGCGCCGTCCTGCGCGTGGTCTACCTCCTGTTCACGGAAGGGTACGCGGCGACCTCGGGGAACCGTTGGATCCGGTCCGACCTGGCCGGCGAAGCCCTGCGGATCGGACGCGTCCTGGTGTCACTGGTGCCCCGGGAGCCCGAAGCCCACGCACTGGTGGCCCTGATGGAGTTCCAGGCGTCGCGTTTCGGCGCCCGCACCCGGCCCGACGGCAGCCCGGTCCTGCTCGCCGACCAGGACCGGACGCGTTGGGACCGGGCCCAGATTGAACGCGGCCGTGCTGCCCTGGCCAGGGCCGACCTGCTGGGCCGGGGCCGGGGCAGCTACGCCCTGCAGGCAGCCATCGCCGAATGCCATGCGGCCGCCCCCAGCGTCGCCGGCACCGACTGGGCGCAGATCGTGCTGCTCTACGAGGCGCTTGGCCGGGTGGCGCCGAGCCCGGTGGTGGAACTGAACCGCGCTGTGGCAGTGTCCATGGCCACTGGCCCCGCCACCGCCCTGGCCATCGTGGACCGGCTGGCCTCGGAGGGCGCCCTGAGCGGCTCCCACCTGCTCCCCAGCGTCCGCGGCGAGATGCTGGCCCG
>NZ_JBNHGL010000456.1:0-1115 GCF_059091245.1 Arthrobacter sp. Y3225116 | reverse complement strand
CCCGGCGCGCCGGATCCGCGCGCAGCCACCGGCCGGAAACTGCGCTGGGGCGTGGTCGCCACCGGGGCCATCGCCACCCGGGTGACCGAGGACATCGCCCGGCTGGAAGATGCCGTGCTGCAGGCGGTCAGTTCCCGCCACCAGGCCAACGCGGTGGCCTTCCAACGGCGTTTCGGCTTCGCCACCGCCTATTTCGACGGCGATGCCGGCAAGGGCTACGACCAGCTTTTCGCCGACCCGGAGGTGGACATGGTCTACGTGGCCACTCCGCACGGCCAGCATTTCGAGATCGCGGGACGGGCGCTGCAAGCCGGCAAGCATGTGCTGTGCGAAAAGTCCCTGACCATCAACGCCCGGGAAGCCCTGGAGCTGACGGAACTGGCGGCCGCGCGGGGACTGTTCCTGATGGAGGCGGTCTGGACGCGCTTCTTGCCGATCATCAACCGCGTCTGGGACATCCTCGCCTCCGGCGAACTCGGCGAGGTCCGCTGGGTGCAGGCCGACCTCGGATTCCCGGCGGTCTACGACCCGGCTGCCCGGCTGTGGAATCCGGCAGCCGGCGGCGGAGCGCTGCTGGACCTGGCGGTCTATCCACTGACCTGGGCGCTGGGGACCCTGGGCTTCCCGCAGACGGTGGCCGCCTCCGGGCAGGTCAACGACGACGGCGTCGACGCCCAGAACGCCATGACGCTCAGCTACGGTTCGGGCGCCCAGGCGCAGCTGGCGTGTTCGTTGCAGGCCGCCTCGCCGCGCACGGCCACCGTCGCCTGCACCGGCGGCTGGCTCCGCAGCAACGCGCCGCTGCACAACCCCACCGAGCTGGCGGTCCAACCGCATCTGGGCCAGCCGCGGGTGGAAACCTTCCCGAGCGTCGGCCGCGGCTACGTTTTCGAACTGCGCGAAGTCACCCGCTGCGTCCAGTCCGGCCTGCAGCAGAGCCCCACCATGCCCTGGGCGGACACCGTGGACACCATGCGGCTCTTCGACGGGGTCCGCGCCCAGCTGGGGGTCAGCTATGCCAATGACCGTGCGGTGCCGGTGACGGACTGAGCCGCAGAGCAGGGCGCCGACGCGGCAGCAGCGGACCGACCCGGACAGCACGACGGCGGCCGGTG
>NZ_JBNHGL010000455.1:0-1126 GCF_059091245.1 Arthrobacter sp. Y3225116 | reverse complement strand
CGGTCGCCGGCCAGTTGGGCCGCGCCGCCGCCGACGGCGTGTGGCCGTTCCTTGCCCTGAGCGCGGTGGTGATGGCGGGGTACGGAATCGGCAACGTCGTGCTGCCGCCGCTGGTCCGGAAATACTTCCCGGACCGGGTGGGCGTGGTGACCGCGGGCTATGTGACCCTGCTGGCGGTCAGCACCGCGATGAGCCCGCAGCTGGCCGTCCCGGTGGCGGACGCCGCGGGCTGGCGGACATCGATCGCGCTCTGGGCATCGGTCAGTGCGGTGGTGCTCATCCCGTGGGCGGTGCAGGCGGGACGGGACCGCCGCAAGCGCCGCGCGGACGACGCCGCAGGGCGGGCTGCGGCGGCCGCCTCGCCCGAACCCCGTGCGGACGAGGGTTCGCCCGGACCGGTCCGCGGCGACGGGCTTGCCGTTCGCGCCCGCGAATCCGCGGCTGGGCCGGTGAAGCTGAACCCGTGGCGTTCGCCGGTGGCCTGGGGCCTGGCCATCTTCCTGGCCGGCAACTCCGCGCAGACGTATGTGTACTTCGCGTGGCTGCCGCCGTACCTGACCGAACACGGCATCGACGCCGCGACGGCGGGTTCGGCCCTGGCGTACTTCGCCATCCTCGGGCTGCCCGCCAGCCTGCTGGTGCCGCTGATCGTGCCCCGGCTGAGGCACCCGATCGCCGCCATCCTGGTGTTTACCGCCTGCTGGGTCGGCGGGCATCTGGGCCTGCTGCTCTCGCCGGAGAGCGGCACCTGGTGGTGGATGACCCTCTCCGGGCTGGGCCAGGGCACCTTCGCCACCGCGCTGCTGATGGTGAACCTGCGCTCGCGCACCACGCACGGCTCGGCGGTGCTGTCCGGCTTCAGCCAGGGCATCGGCTACGCCGGCGCGGGCCTCGCCCCGCTGCTGTTCGGCGTGGTGCACGAGGCCACCGGCTCCTGGACCGCTTCCTTTGCGATGCTGGGGGCCTGCATCGTGGTGATGCTGGTCGGCGCCGTGATGATCAACGGGCCCAGGAATATCGAAGACCCGCCCGCGGCCGGGGCTATGCAAACTTCTTGCAAATCCTGGACGAGGGCCGGATCGCCATCGCCGCGCTGGCCACGGGCGCTGCGCAGGGCTGCGTGGAC
>NZ_JBNHGL010000454.1:0-1130 GCF_059091245.1 Arthrobacter sp. Y3225116 | reverse complement strand
TTCGCCGCCTTTTCCGTGGCGCGCATAAAGCGGTCCATGAAACGCCCATTTCCAGCCATCTGAATCACCTTCTTGCTCAGAAGAATCCGTGGGCTTCGGCCTCGCGCTCCCGTTCTTCGCGCACCTGGGCCCGCATGCGCTGCTGGGGGTGCTGGGCGGAGCGGCGATCATCATCGCCGTCGTCCTGCTGATCGCCGCCCTCAGCCTGCGCCACGACGCCGGGCAGCCCGCCGCCGGCTGAGTCCCGCCCGCAGGTGTGGCCGGCGCCACTGGCGCCTGCGCGGCAACTTCTACGACCGGTAGACTGGATGCAGGCTTTACCCGTCAGCAGGAGGAAATCATCGTGGGCAAGAACGCGTCTGGCCGTCCGGACGAAGGACGGATGTCCGTCAAGGGCCCGCTGATCTTCTCGGCGGTACTGGCCGTGATCGCCGGCGCCCTGACCATGGTCTTCGCCACCGGCGGGTCCGGAAACCTGCTGCGCTGGGACCTCGGCGTGACGGCTGCCGGCATCGCCTTCATCGCCTCGCTGCTGATTGTGGCGGTGCTGACCATGTCCACCAAGGAGAACCCGAGCCACCTCAGCGAGGGCTCCGGGATCCATCGGGTCTCCTCGAAGATCCCCGGCGGCGCGGGCACCGTTCCGGCCCCGGGCACGCCGCAGAGCCGGGCCCAGGTGGAAGAACAGCAGGCAGCGGAGGCCGCCGCACACCCCGACCAGGGCACCAACCGCCTTTCGGGCAATGACGACGACGGCGACCCGCGCCGCTGATGCCTGGCGCCGGCCCGGCCGGGCCCGACAAGCAAGGCAACATGGCCTCCGGCCAGCCTTCCCCGCACCTGCCCGACCCGGCGCATTCCGGCGAGGCCGCGGCGGCCGGCGGCGGACAACCGCCCGAGGCCAAGACCACGGTGGCCGCCGAGCTGTGGTACCGGTCGGACCCCCTGCTCTTCGGCGAGGACCTCCAGGCGCGGTTGGCGGAGGAATTCCCCGGCGCCTCCTTTTCCGACGGCGTGGCCCTGCTGCCGCACGCCGCACACTCCTTCGACATTAACGGCGCCTCCGGCGTGAAAACCATCCGGCTGAGCACCGGCGTGGCCGTTCCCCGCGGGCCGCTGTCGGCGGCCGA
>NZ_JBNHGL010000453.1:0-1136 GCF_059091245.1 Arthrobacter sp. Y3225116 | reverse complement strand
GGGCCCGCCAGGCCGTCGAAGATGCCGTCCGGGGCGAGCTGGCGGATGCGGGGATCGAGGCAGACTTCAGTCCCGCCGGCCTCGCCGCCGCGCGCAGCCGTGCCGGCGTGCTGGCCAAGGACCTGGCCAAGGAGGCCGAGTCGGCCCGCGAACGGAGCAACGACGCCCAGGGCGAGGCCTGGACCCTCAAGGGCCGGATCCGCGCACTGGAGGAAGAAATCGAGTCCTTCCGCCGCCGCACCAGCAACATTCGTCCCGACAGCCTGGAGCGCCGCCGGCAGATCTGTGCCGCCACGGGCATCGCGGAAGAGGAACTTCCGTTTGCCGGCGAGCTGATCGACATGGCCGCCGCCGAGGCTCGCTGGCGCCCGGCCGCCGAGCGCGCACTGCGGTCGCTGGCCGCCGCGATGCTGGTCCCGGGCGACCGGATGAAAGCCGTCACCCGGTACCTGAACGAGCACAACATCCGCGGCTTCCTGCGGATCATCGATGTCAGCGCCCCGCTGGACGGAAAGGCCGAAGCCGACGACGATGACCTGGTCACCAAGCTGGTCACCAGGGACACCGCCATGGGGCACTGGGTCCGGCGCAAGATCACGGCGCATTACGACTACGTCTGCGTCGACGACCCGGACCAGCTGGCACAGGTCGCCCGCGGTGTCACCCTGGGCGGCGCGGTAAAGCGCAACAGCAGCACCACGGAGAAGGACGACCGGCACACCGGGGCGTCCGACTATCTGCTCGGCTTCGACAACCAGGACAAGATCTCCGCCCTCGCCGCCCGGTTGCTGGAACTGCGCGAGACGTACGGCACCGCTGACGCCGAGTCCGCCGAGCGCGCCCGCGAGCAGCAGGATCTGGGCCGCCGGCTGGCCGCAGCCAAGGCCGTGGCGGCCGACACCCGCGATTGGGCGGAGGTTTCCGCCGAAGCACACGCAGCCGCCGTGGCCGCGGCAACAGAACGGCTGGAGCAGGCCCGGGACGCCAACGCGGACTTGGAGCAGTTGCGGTTCGAGCTGGAGACGGCGGAACTGGACCTCACGGCCGCCACGGAGAAGATCGGTGTGCTCAAGGGCGACGCCGCCCGGCTGTCCGCCGAGCTCGACGCCGCGCGCGGGCGCCGGGACGCTTTGGCC
>NZ_JBNHGL010000452.1:0-1148 GCF_059091245.1 Arthrobacter sp. Y3225116 | reverse complement strand
GCGGTGCGCCCGGTCAGCTGGAACGGTCCGTCCGGCCCCCAGTAGTCGCCGTTGCGGACGTCCTCGCCGGCCGCCGCGTGCACCAGCGGCCGGGCGCCGGCATCCTTGCCCTGCGCCACCAGCCCGAAGAGCACCCGTTGCCAGTCGGCGGCCGGACGCGACAGCTGCAGGCCCGGCCGGTCCGGGGTGAAGTATTTGCGCGCGTACCCGGGATGGGCCACCACGGAAGAGACCGGCGACCCCACCGCGTCCAGCCGGTTCGCCAGCTCGAATCCGAAACTCATCACCGCCAGTTTGGACAGCGCATAGGACCGGTAGCTGGAGTACCGGGCCGGCAGAGCGGCCCGGGAAAAGTCCGGCCGGACCCAGCGGTGGCTGATGCTGCCCACATGCACCACACGGCCGCGGCTGCGGCGCAGCACGGGCATCAGCCCGGCGACGAGTGCGAAGTGGCCCAGGTGGTTGGTGCCGAACTGCAGTTCGAAGCCGTCGGCGGTGAACTGCAGTTCCTGGGAACCGATCACCCCGGCGTTGGCCAGCAGGGCATCGATCCGCCCCCGCTCGGCAAGCTCGCCCGCCGCTTGCCGGACCGAGGCCAGATTGGCAAGATCCAGCTCCTGGAAGTGCACGTCCGCGCCGGGCACCGTGCGGCGGATGGCTTCCATGGCTGCCCGGGCGCGTGCCGGATCACGGGCAGCCATGACCACCGTGGCTCCCGCCGCGGCCAGCTGTTCACTGGCGAAGTAGCCGAGGCCGGCGCTGGCACCGGTCACGAGGATCGTCTTCCCGTCCTGCCGGGGCAGCGCGGGGGCAGTGCGGTCGTGGTGCACGGGCTCAGCCCTGGGTCTGCGCCAGGAAGCGCTCCGCCATGCCGAGGATGACGTCGGGGGCCTCCAGCGCGGCCAGCCATTCGGCGGGGAGCGCCGCCTCGCCGTAATGGGCGCCCAAGAGGTTCCCGGCGAGGCTGGCGGCCGAGTCGCTGTCGCCGTCGTGATTGATGGCCGCGGCGACGGCCCGACGGAAGTGGTGCTCCGCCGTCGTGCTGTCCGCCGTCGCCAAGACGGCGTAGAGGGCGATGGCCAGGGCTTCCTCGGCCACCCGGCCCAGGCCCAGCGTTGCGGTCAGCACGGCCGGCTGCACGGGGCCGC
>NZ_JBNHGL010000451.1:0-1150 GCF_059091245.1 Arthrobacter sp. Y3225116 | reverse complement strand
CGTCGGGGACGGGGCGCCGCCGCCTGAGGCACCGGCTGTGGGTTCCCCGCCGGCTTCCCCGGTGGTCGTCGGGTCGGGCTTCCCGGCGGTGTTGACCTCAGGCGCGGTGACGTCGCCGTCCTGGCGCAGGATCTGGAACAGGGCCTGTCCCGGTTCCTCGTCCAGGACCAGGCGGTTCTCGTCCATGGGGGCGCTCGTAGTGGGCAGCGCGACGAACGCGACCTTCCCCAGGTCAACGCTCTTGACCCGGTCCGCCAGGGCCAGCAGCCGGGAAACCTCCGCCAGGCCTTCGTCCACCGTGAGGTTGTTGACCACGGCCTCGGCGATGGAGTAGAGGCGGGGCACGTTGGTCAGCGTGCCTTCGGACTGGACCTTGCGGGCCATGGACGCCAGGAAGCTCTGCTGCGCACGGATCCGGCCGCGGTCTCCGCCGTCGCCGAAGGAGTGCCGCGTGCGCAGGAACGCCAGCGCCTGCTCGCCCTGCACGGTGCTGACTCCGGCCGGCAGCCGCAGCTTGGAGTAGGTGTCATTGATGGGCTCGTTGACGCAGACTTCCACGCCGCCGATCACCGTGGAGAGCTCCTTGACGGCGTTGAAGTCGGCCATCATGAAGTGGTCGATCTCCAGGCCTGTCATCTCGTTGACGGCCGCCACGGTGCAGCCGGGGCCGCCATAGCTCAGCGCGGCATTGAGTTGGGCATCCTGCTGTTCCGGATACACCTCGCCGGTCTCCGGATCGGTGCAGGTGGGGATGGTGGTGAGCAGGTCGCGCGGCAGGCTGACCACGGTGACCCGTTCCCGGTCCGCGGACAGGTTCATCAGCATCATCACGTCCGACTTGCCGCGGCCGGCCGAGGGGCCGTCCGAGCCGTACCGGCCGTCAGTGCCGACGCGCGTGTCGGTGCCCAGGATGAGGATTTGCACGGGATCGCGGCTCAGGTCCACCGGAAGCCCCGGGGCGCCGGTGCCCAGGTTCAGCGGCGAGGTGCTGAGGCTGTCGCGCAGGCCCACGATTTTGAACACCACGACGCCCACACCGGCCGCCAGCGCCAGCGCCAGCACGCCCGCAACGACCTTCAGCCACAGCAGTCTGGGTCCGCGGCCCATGTGCCTCGGATTGGCGGCCCGCGCCTGCCCGCGCCGCGGCGTG
>NZ_JBNHGL010000450.1:0-1151 GCF_059091245.1 Arthrobacter sp. Y3225116 | reverse complement strand
CTGGTCCGGTCGGCCTGGCCGAGGCCGCCGAAGACCCGACGGTCCTGGCCGAGCTGCAGCAGGCCGTGGACCAGGCCAACCAGCTGGTTTCGCGGGCCGAGCAGATCCGGAAGTTCGCGGTCCTCGGACAGGAGCTCACCGAGGCCTCCGGGCACCTGACGCCGTCACTGAAGCTCAAGCGCGTCACCGTGCTGGAAGACTTCGCCGCCGAGATCGATTCCCTGTACCGCTAGGCCCTGGCCGGCAGCCGCCGCCTAGTCCTGCTCGCGGGCGAGCAGCAGTTCGTGCCGGCGGCGCTGTTCTTCGGCGGCAGCGGCGCTCCGGTTCCGCCGCGCGCGGGTCGGCCAGGTCAGCGCCAGCACCAGCGAGGAGACCATCAGCACCAGCAGGGCAATGACGATTCCGGCGTCCATCCAGAACTGGGCCGGGAACAGGCGGATCAGGGTGTCGTCCACGAAGAAGGTCCAGGTGCCGTCGGCGAAGAAGATCCGGTGGAACTCGGTGAAGAACTGCTGCCAGTTGAGCGCCCCCAGGACGCCCAGCAGCAGGACCAGGATCAACGTCGCGGCGGAACCGGCGAACAGGCCGCGCCGGATCCCCCCGTGGTAGCGGCGCGCCAGGTAGACCACCGCGACGACGGTCAGCAGCAGCATGACCGCCCCGGCGAGCATGGTCGCGAGGAACACGCCCTTCACGTCGGCCATGTGGCTGACCTCGGAGTCCAAAAACAGGCTGCCGCCGTGGGGGCCGGAGAGGTCCCCCAAATATCGCGGGCCGGCGAAATTCAGCAGGTAGTCCACCGCATAGGAGCCGTAGGTCATCCGCTCCTCGGTGCTGAAGCCGAAGCTGTCGGCCGGGAACCCGGGGCGGTGGTATTCCGCCCAGAGGAACAGCGGCGTGGCCACCAGCCGGATAGCCCCGATGATCAGCAGCGGCGGGAACAGCACCGCCAGGACCACCTGCAGGATTCGCCCGGCCAGCGGCTTGGCGTTCATTGCCTCGTCGCGTTCGGTCGTGCGCCGGACGACCTCCGAACGCGGCGGGCGTACCGAGAGCGCGCCGGTCGCCGGGTTGGCGTCGCTGCCGGCGGCGGCCGCGGCCGTGCCGGCGGGCGGCACGGGCGGGCGCGCCGGCAGCGGCTTCGGGGCAGC
>NZ_JBNHGL010000449.1:0-1152 GCF_059091245.1 Arthrobacter sp. Y3225116 | reverse complement strand
GCCGGGATGATCTCGGCGTCGCAGGCCATCCGGCGGACCGTGGTGGCCGAGACCGGGCCGTTGAAGACCGCGCTGCCGCCGCCGGAGAGCAGCCCGGCCAGCTGGTCGTACCCGGTGGTAACGATCACCTGGGCGCGGTGCCCGCCCGAGTCCGGAAGCCTGCCGGTGTTCAGCGCGATCCGGCAGGCCCCGACCAGGCCAGCGAGAAGCTTCTGCGCCCGGGTGGCATCATCCATCGCCTCCACCACGGCCGGATCCACGCCGGCGGGGCTTCCACCGCCGGGGTGACCGGATCCAGCAGCCGCGCTGCCCTCCGCAGCGACCCCGTCCGTCCCATCGGCATCCACGGCATCGGCTCCGCCCCTGCCTGCCCCCGTGGTACCGGTGCTGGGACCGGTGCCGGGAACATCATGGTTACCGCCGTTGGCCGTGCCGGCGACCGTGGTTCCGCCACCTGCGGTGCGAGGCTCCCCCGAACCGGCCGGGCCGGCGTCGGACGGGCTGTCCGCGGCAGGGGCGGTGGCGGCGGTTTCGATGGCGTCGGGGCGGATCCTTGGGTTGGCGGCGCTGTTCATCACGGTGGCGAGGACTTCGTACTGGGCGTCGGTGGTGTTGATGACGAACTGGTGCAGCCCGCGGCGCCGGCCCCGGTAGAACATGCCCTGCCGGGCCCGCAGTTCCTCCTCGGACGGTTCGGCACCGTCCTGGTCGACGGCGGTTTCCCACGTCCTGGCCACCATCACCAGGGTGTCGGCATCGGCGTCCACGGCCTGCCGGACCAGCGACGCTTCCATCGCCTGCAACGCCACCGGGGTGCCGGCGTGGCGGGCCCGGTCCAGGGAATCAACCACCAGGGCCGCGGCCTGGCCGCTGACCTCACCGCCGGCCATGGCCTCGGCCAAAACCGGCAACGCCGCCACACCCGGTTCCCCGTCCAACCGCACCGGCGCGGTGATCGCCTTGCCGACCCGCAGCCGGCGCCGCGCCTCGACAATCCCGATCCCCAACCGGGAGCGCAGATACTCCGCAGTGTTCGCGAACTCCGTCTTGCGGCGGCGCCGCACCTGCTGTGGTCCGGACCCATCCGGGTCGGCGGCGTCCACGCTCCCGGTGCTGATCGCCGCCGCCGGGTCCGCCCACTCCCCCGCCCCC
>NZ_JBNHGL010000448.1:0-1166 GCF_059091245.1 Arthrobacter sp. Y3225116 | reverse complement strand
GGCTGCATCCGGAGAACGTCGAGCTGTCCCGGCACATGCGCTCGCGCGCCGCCGTGGGCCGGGCGCTGCTGGACGGCGAGGTGCCGGCGGCGGTCTTCCAGGCCGGCGTCGTGATTGGCTCCGGTTCCGCCTCCTTCGAGATGATCCGGCACCTGGCCGAAAACCTGCCGGTCATGCCGGCGCCCAGCTGGGTGCGGCGCACCGTGGAGCCGATAGCGATCAGCGATGTGCTGCACTACCTGGAACGGGCGCCGGAGCTGCCGGCCGGGTTGAACCGCACCTTCGATATCGGCTCGCGGGAACAGATCACCTACGCGGGGCTGATGTACGGGTACGCGCGCGAGGCCGGGCTGGCGCGGCGGCTGATTTATGCCCTGCCGATTCCGGCTCCCGCGCTGGCCGGCTGGTGGGTGGCGCTGACGACCCCCATCCCGCACGCCATGGCCGTGCCGCTGGTGGAGTCCCTCCAGCACGACGCTATCTCCGCCGAGCACGACATCGACCGCTACATCCCGCCGCCCGCGGGCGGGCTCACCGGGTACCGCCGCGCGGTGCAGCTGGCGCTGGGCAAGATGGCCAGCGGCGAGGTGGAAACCAGCTGGACCAACGCCTCCAACAGCCCGCCGTCGGACCCGCTGCCCAGCGACCCCGAGTGGGCGGGCCGCACCGTCTTCGTGGACGCGCGGGAACGCGGCTCCGCCGTTGCGGCCGAGGACGTCTGGCGGGTGATCCAGGGAATCGGCGGGGACAACGGCTGGTACTCGTGGCCCGCGGCCTGGGCCATCCGGGGCGTGTTGGACAAACTGGTGGGCGGCGCCGGTCACAACCGCGGCCGCCGGCATGCCGACCGGCTCAGCGTGGGCGACGCCGTTGACTGGTGGCGGGTGGAGGCCATCGAGGACACGCCCGAGCGCCGGCTGCTGAGGCTGCACGCCGAGATGAAGGTGCCCGGCCAGGCCTGGCTGGAGCTGTCGGTGGTCCCGGCGGACGGCGGCAGTGTCTACCGGCAGCGCGCCATCTACTTCCCCACCGGGCTCTCCGGCAAGCTCTACTGGTGGCTGGTGCTCCCGTTCCACGGGCTGATCTTCCCC
Organism: Arthrobacter sp. Y3225116; assembly: GCF_059091245.1. Taxonomy (NCBI): domain Bacteria; kingdom Bacillati; phylum Actinomycetota; class Actinomycetes; order Micrococcales; family Micrococcaceae; genus Arthrobacter; species Arthrobacter sp. Y3225116. The sequence continues at coordinate 75 of NZ_JBNHGL010000448.1, read as the reverse complement.
TCCATGGCCCGCAACATCATCCGCCGGGCGGCCCGGCTCGGGGCTGGGGGTCGCGGGGCTTCCGCGGGCGCGGCC
>NZ_JBNHGL010000447.1:0-1176 GCF_059091245.1 Arthrobacter sp. Y3225116 | reverse complement strand
GCGTCGTCGTGGCCGGGGGCCGCGGCACCGGCGGCGATTTCGCGCCGATCGAAGACCTGGCCGACGCGCTCGGCGGGGCGGTGGGTGCCTCCCGGGCCGCCACCGATGCCGGCTGGATCGAGCACTCGGCGCAGGTGGGCCAGACCGGCAAGACCGTCTCGCCCCAGCTGTACATTTCCGCGGGCATCTCCGGGGCCATCCAGCAGAAGGCCGGCATGCAGACAGCCAAGGTGATTGTTGCGGTCAACAACGACGCCGACTCGCCGGTCTTCGAGATCGCCGACTTCGGCATCGTGGGCGACCTGGCCACCGTCTTGCCGCAGGCCGCCGCCGAGATCCGCCGGCGGAAGGGCTAGCGGCGGTGACGGCGGTGACAGTCGAGGAATTCCGGCCGGCCCGCGTCCTGGTCTTTGCGGCGCACCCCGACGACCTGGACTTCGGGGCCGCCGGCACCATTGCCCGCTGGACCGCGGCGGGCGTGGAAGTTAGCTACTGCATCATGACCGACGGCGACGCCGGCGGCTTTGACGACGCCCAGCGCGCCGGCATCGTCGAACTGCGGGCAGCCGAGCAGGCCAAGGCCGCGGCGCTGGCCGGCGTCACCGACCTGCATTTCCTGCATCAGCCCGACGGCTACCTGGAGCCCACCCACGACGTGATCCGCCAGGTGGTGGAGCTGATGCGCCGCATCCGGCCCGACATCGTGCTGTCCATGCATCCGGAGCGTGCCTGGGACCGGATCCAAAAGAGCCACCCGGACCATCTGGCCTGCGGAGAAATCGTCACCCGCGCGATCTACCCGGCCGTGGAAAACCCGTACGCCTATCCGGAACTGCTCGAGGCAGGGCTGGCCGCCTACAAGGTGCCGTTCCTGTGGTTCTACGGCGGGCCGCGGGAACGCGAGAACCACTACGTGGACATCACCGACCACGTGGACACGAAGCTGGCCGCCATCCGGATCCACGCGAGCCAGCATCCGGACCTGGCCGCGATGGACGCCCGCGTGCGTCAAAACCTGGCGGAGAACGCCATGCGCGGCGGCCTGCCCGGACGCAGCGCGGAAGCCTTCCACGTGGTGGGGATCAATACCCCGGAAACCATCGCCGGATTCTGACGCAGGCCGCCCGCCGGCCGACCTGCCGCCCGCGGCGGCACGGTGGCCGGCGGCGCCGGGCT
>NZ_JBNHGL010000446.1:0-1192 GCF_059091245.1 Arthrobacter sp. Y3225116 | reverse complement strand
CAGGCCAAGGACCATCGCGGCAGGGGCTGAGCGGGTGCTCGCGGGCCGCACCGTTGACTAGACTCGGTGCCAGCACCTGTGGGCCTGCCGGCCGCGCAGGCCCCCCCCCACGGAAGGTTCAGCATGCCCGAGCCCACGAGGCCGGCCGTTCGGCCGGATGAGCTGCCGGCCGCCGTCGCAGAGGCCGGAGCCGGCCCCATGGTGCAGTTCCGCGCAGTCACGAAGACCTACGCGGGACAGGCGGCGGTCCAGGACCTGACGCTGGACATCGACCGCGGCGCGATCACCGTCTTCGTGGGCCCTTCTGGCTGCGGCAAGACCACCTCGCTGCGGATGATCAACCGGATGGTGGAGCCAACCTCCGGGTCCGTCCTCGTGGACGGCCACGACGTCTCCGACCGGCCCGCAGCGGCCCTGCGCCGGTCCATGGGCTACGTCATGCAAGCTGCCGGGCTGCTGCCGCACCGCACGGTGCTGGACAACATCGCCACCGTGCCGCGGCTGAACGGAGTCCGCCGGGCCGCGGCCCGCAATCGGGCCGAGGAGCTGCTCGCCGTCGTCGGGCTGTCCCGGGAGCTGGGCGGCAGGTATCCGGCCCAACTCTCCGGCGGCCAGCAGCAGCGCGTCGGAGTGGCGCGGGCACTCGCGGCGGACCCGCCGATCCTGCTCATGGACGAGCCGTTCAGCGCGGTGGACCCGGTGGTCCGCGCCGAGCTGCAGCAGGAACTGCTGCGGCTGCAACAGCAGCTGGCGAAAACCATCGTCTTCGTCACGCACGATATCGACGAAGCGGCCCTCCTCGGCGACAAGCTGGCCGTCTTCGCCACCGGCGGCCGGCTGGCCCAGTTCGCCCCGCCCGAGGAGGTCCTGCGGGCGCCGGTGGACGACTTTGTCGCCGGCTTCGTCGGCCGGGACCGCGGCTTCCGCTCGCTGTCCTTCAACAGCGCGCACGGGCTGCCGCTGCTGCCTGCCCGCACCGCCACCGCGGACAGGGTCGGCGAGGCGTCCCGGGAGGGCTGGCTGTTGTTGACCGACGACGACGGCGCACCCGCGGGGTGGCTGCCGCCCGGGGAACGGGACCCGGCCCGGGCGCGCATCGGCGGGTCGCTGTTCACCGTGGGGTCCAACCTGCGCCAGGCGCTGGACGCGGCATTGTCGTCGCCGTCCGGGGCCGGCGTCGCCGTCGACGCCG
>NZ_JBNHGL010000445.1:0-1209 GCF_059091245.1 Arthrobacter sp. Y3225116 | reverse complement strand
GGGCTGATCGCCGACCGCCTGCGCGCCGTGCTGGAGAGCGCCGGCCCCGACCCGGCACGGTTCCCGTCGTCTGCCAGGGACTGCCTGGACCGCGCTTATGAGGCAGCCTACGCCGAGAACCACGCGGGCGCCCGCGCCTTGGCGCGGGCCGGCCTCGCCCGCTCCTCGGACACCGAACTTGACGTGCGGCTGGGCTTGTACTCAGTGCTGATTGCGCTCGCCCAGCTGGCCGGCGAAGAGAAGCAGGCCCGGGAATATCTCCACGCCCGCATCGCCTTGCTCCGCAGCCACGGGCTGGAGGCCGAGGCCGCGGCCGGCGAGCGGCTGGGAACGGCGCTGTTCCGCGAAGCCGGCGACGACGACCTCCCGCTCCTGGAGGCTGAACTGGACCGCCTGCTGGAGGCCCATGCCCCGGGGTCGGTGACGGCGGACGTCCGGCTGGCCATCGCCGTCGTCCGTTCCCAGCGCGGGGAAGCGAGGCAGGCGATCGCGCTGCTGGAAGACGCGGTGGCCGGCTACGAGCATTCCGGCCGGACGGACAGCTTGTCCGGCGCGCTGATGTACCTGGCCAATACCTACCTGCAGGCCGACCAGCCGGAACGGGCCACCGCAGTTGCCGACCGGATGCTGGCGCTGCCCGGCAACCGTGCCACCACCGCCAGCATGTGGCTCTTGAAGGCCAATGCCGCCGGCGGCGACGGCGCGGCCGGGCTGGAGGAAGCGCTGACGGCGCTGGAACTGTATGCGGCCGCCGGGGTCCGCAAGGGTGCTATCAGTGCCGCCGTCGTGCTGGCCCGGCTCTGCGCCGGCATCGGCGACTACGAAGACTCGGTGCTGGCTTGGCAGGCGGCGGTCGCCCAGGCCGAACGCGGTGAGGTGCAGGAAGAGCTCACGCTGCGGCTGGCGCTGGGAAACCAGCTGCTGGAGGCGGAAGAGTACGAACTGGCGGGCGAGGTGCTGTCCAAGCTGCTGGCTCGGCTGGAACACACCCAGGCGCCCCATGCGCAGGTGGCGCGGGCGCTGATGAGCCTGGGCCACGCGCACCGGCACGCCGGCCGGACCGCCGATGCGCTGGACTGCTGGCGCCGGGCGGTGGCCGAATTCAGCCACGGCGGCGAGTTCGGCGAGGCCGCCCGAGGCCTGCTGGCGACCGGCACGCTGCTCTCCCGCGAGGACCGCGACACGGACGCGCTGGTCTGCTTCGAGGCG
>NZ_JBNHGL010000444.1:0-1212 GCF_059091245.1 Arthrobacter sp. Y3225116 | reverse complement strand
GGCTGCGCCGCCTTGGCGGCGGCGACGGCGGCCCGCACCTCGTCGGAGCTAACTTCCTCCAGCACGCCCACCAGGCTGCCGTCCCGCGGGTCGTGCACCTCCAGAATGGCAAGGTCCCGGGCGGTATCGGAATCGATGGTCATATTGCTACTCCCCTCCAAGGCGGCCTGGGCCTGCCCGTTGGTGTCTGGCCAAAGTCCACGGTCACGCGGCCGCACAGTGCAGTGCCCGCGGGCACGCAACACCGGCAACAACGCGTGGTACTGGTTCCCTACCCCCCATCGCCCGGTTTCAGACACGCCGCCGGTTTAAGACACACCGCGCGGTGTCAGACACGCCCGGTGCGGGCGGTTCCTGCGGGCCGGTCCCTGCCTCGGGTCCCGATTCCGGCTCTGGCCAGCGGCTCGAATGCCCCTTAGGGTGAAGTTCACGAGGGGGCCCGCGGGGGCGGGTCACAGGGGGTTGCGGCAGGCACGGCACGCGCGCGCCGGGTGGATGCGCCGCAGCGCGGAACGTTAATCCAGGAGGTGGAGATGGCTGGTTCTCCCACAGGCGGCGCCGCTTTCGGCGACCAGAGGCTCAGTACCGAGGCCCGGCATGGCCGGGGCATCGGGCCGGTGTTGGAGCCCTTCGAGGGGGTGCGGAAGATTGCGGTGCTCCGGGGCGGAGGACTGGGCGACGTCCTTTTTTCGGTTCCGGCACTCGAGTCGCTGGCTGCCGCCTATCCCGAGGCCAGCATGACCCTGCTGGGCACGGAGGCCCATGCCGCCCTGTTCCGCGGCAGGCCGGGCCCGGTGCACCGGGTGGAACCGCTGCCGTTCGCGCACGGGGTTCGCCCGGGACCGGAGGACCCGCAGGCCATCGGCCGGTTCCACCAGCGGATGCGCGGCGAGCAGTTCGACCTGGCCGTGCAGCTGCACGGCGGCGGCCGGAACTCGAACCCGTTCCTGCTGGAACTGGGCGCACGGCACACGGTGGGCACCCGGACCCCGGACGCGGCCGCGCTCGAGCGGACCATCCCCTACGTGTATTACCAGCACGAGGTGTTGCGCGCGCTGGAGGTGGTGGGCCTGGCCGGCGCGGCTCCGGCCGCGCTGCAGCCGGAACTGCAGCCCCTGGCCGATGAAGAGGCCTTGCTGGCCGGGCTCCTGGAGGAAGGCCGGCCGTCGCTGGTGACCATCCACCCGGGTGCCACGGACCCGCGGCGGCGGT
>NZ_JBNHGL010000443.1:0-1225 GCF_059091245.1 Arthrobacter sp. Y3225116 | reverse complement strand
GCGGCCGGCACCGGTCCGGTCGCCATCGACGCCGAGCGGGCCTCGGGCTTCCGCTACGGGCAGCGCGCCTTCCTGGTCCAGTTGCGGCGCGAGGGTGCCGGCACCTGGCTGATCGACCCAGAGCCGTTTGAGGACCTGAAGCTGCTCAATGACTCCCTGCGTGGCGTCGAGTGGATCCTGCACGCCGCCAGCCAGGACTTGCCCTGCCTGTCCGAGCTGGGCATGTGGCCAGACAAATTGTTCGATACCGAACTCGCGGCCCGGCTGGCCGGCCTGCCCCGGGTCGGCCTGGCAGCCGTGATCGAATCTCTGCTCGGCTTCACGCTGGCCAAGGAGCACTCCGCGGCGGACTGGTCCACGCGTCCCCTGCCCGAGCCGTGGCTGCGTTACGCCGCGCTGGACGTCGAGGTGCTCATCGAGCTCCGCGAGGCCCTGATCGACAAGCTGCGCGAGGCGGGCAAGCTTGAGTACGCACTAGAGGAATTCGAGGCGGTGCGCGCCGCCCCGCCGTCGCCGCCGCGCGTCGACCCCTGGCGCCGCACCTCCGGGCTGCACCAGATCCGCGACCGCCGGCAGCTGGCCGCCGTGCGCGAACTCTGGAACGAACGCGAAGCTTTGGCCGCCAAGCGCGATGTTGCACCGGGCCGGCTGATCCCGGACTCGGCCATCGTCGCCGCGGCCAAGGCCATGCCCGCCACCGTCCCCCAGTTGCTGGAGACGCACGGGTTCCACGGCCGGGCCGCGCAGCGTGAAGCACCGCGCTGGCTGCGGTGCGTGGCCGCGGCCCGGGGCGAGACGGACCTGCCTCCCCTGCACCTGCCCACCAACGCTCCCCCGCCGCCGCGCTCCTGGGCCGACAAGGACCCGGCCGCCGCGGCCCGGTTGCAGACCGCACGCCCCCGGCTGGCAACCCTGGCCGAGCAGTTGGACATGCCGGTGGAGAACCTGCTCACCCCCGACTACCTGCGCCGCACCGCATGGCGTCCGCCGGAGCCCGTCACGGAGCAGTCGATGGACGCCGCCCTGGCCGAACTCGGCGCCCGCCCCTGGCAGCGGAAACTGACGGCCGGGCTGCTTGCCGAAGCGTACGCCAACCCGGAGCCGCTGGCACTCAAGGAGAACCCTGAGCCCGAGGCCGCCCCCGGCGGCGGCGCCGTCGGCACCTCCACGCGCCGACGGACTTCCACGGTAACTGTTGCAGGGCCCGCCGACGCGGCGGGGGCGA
>NZ_JBNHGL010000442.1:0-1227 GCF_059091245.1 Arthrobacter sp. Y3225116 | reverse complement strand
GCGCGCCGCTGCGCAGGACCGGACTGCGGCCTTCGAGATCGCCGGTAACGGCAGCCGTGACCACGAGCGCGTCGCCGCGGCCAAGATCACCGCCGACGACGGAGCACCGGTCCGCTCCCAGTTTCCGCATCGCATCGGCCACGCCGTCGGCCAGGCTCTCGACCCACGCCACCGGCGTCGCACCGGGCAGGGTCAGGCTGATGACCAGTGACGTCGGCACGGCTCCCATGGCATTGATGTCCGAGAGGTTCTGCGCCACGGACTTCCATCCGACGTCGTAGCCCGTCGTCCGGTACCCGGAGGGCCACTCAAGCCGGAAGTCCTGATCCTGGACCAACGTATCGATCGAGATGACGGTTCGGGCATCGGGTGCCTCGATCACGGCAGCGTCATCGCCCGGGCCGACCGGGACGCGGACGGGGCCGAGACGCGGGAAAATCCTGTCCAGAAGCGAGCCTTCGTCCAGATCGTTGACAGTCAGTTCAGCGGCCAATCTTTGCGTTCTCCCTTGTATCTCGTCTGGTGCCGGCTCCATGGCCCCGCGGTTTCCCCCGGGATGTCATTCGCCCGACGCCGTCAGCACTGCCCGCCTGAAGTCCCGGTGCCGGGCCACTGCCTCTTCGACCGGCCGGACCACCCGCTCTTCCGCCACCCGCGCAACCGAGTCGCGGAGCCGCCGTCGCGCCTTTGTGGCCCTGGCGCGGGCCACGAATCGTGCGATCACGCCCGATGCCAGCGCCAGCACCACCCCGGCGAGGATCCCGGCGGCCAGCAACAAGGTCGGCACCGGGAAGCCTTCGACCGTGGGCGTCTCGGGGACCGCAAACTGCAGGTAACCCAGGGCGGCGATGCCAAGGAGCCAGAGCGCTCCGGCCAAGGCGGCGGCGAGGGCGAGCCACTGGAGCAGCCCGAAAACCGGCCACCACCACGACGCGCGGTCGGAGCGCAGGTCCGTGCCCACCAGGGCCTGGTCCAGGTCGTCCGGAAGCGTCTCCTCGGCGGATCGTGCTGCCCGGCGGATGGCCGCGCGCCAGGGGGCGTCGGCGCCTTCACCGGCGCGGTCGGCGAACTGACGGATAGCCTTGTCGGCCTGCGCCCGCTGGGCGGGACCCGGCGCCGGCATGGACGAGTGGTTCAGCAGCGGATTCACGTCCTTGCGGTCCAGGTTGAGCCGCTTGAGCGGGTCGCGGCGCAGCTTTCCGAGCCAGCGGACCGCCGGCCAGCCGG
>NZ_JBNHGL010000441.1:0-1228 GCF_059091245.1 Arthrobacter sp. Y3225116 | reverse complement strand
GTCCGCGGGCTGCTCAAGTGGGCCGCCGGGGGAGCGGCCGTGGTGCTGCTGGCCCTGCTGCCGCTGCTGAACCTCTCCCTGCCGGGCGTGCTGCCCGGGCCCACCTACACCCCGGGTTCGTTGCAGCTGATCGCCATGTGCATGCTGATGGCCGCCGCGGCGCTCAGCTACCACCTGCTGCTCGGCGTCACCGGCCTGCTCTCCTTCGGCCATGCGCTGTACTTCGGCGCCGGGGTCTACGGGCTCGGCGTCATCCTGGACACGTTCGACATCCCGCTGCTGCCGGCCATGGGCCTGACGCTGCTGCTGGTCATCGTGCTGGCCCACGTGGTCGGCGCGGTCGGCCTGCGCGTGACCGGCATCCCGTTCGCCATGGTCACCCTGGCCTTCGCGGAGGCCGGCCACGTGCTGGTGGGCCGCAACCCCGGCCAGGCCACCGGCGGCGAAGAGGGCCTGACCCTGGCCACGGAGAACCTGCCCGAGGCCCTGCTGGGCGTGGCCAACACCCGCAACCTGTACTGGCTGGCGCTGATCGTGCTGCTGGTGGTCTTCGCCGTCGTCAGCTGGGTGCAGTTCAGCCGCGCCGGCCACGTGGCCGCGGCGGTGCGCGAGAACGAGCTGCGCGTGCGGGTCATCGGGCTGCAGCCCTACCTGGTCAAGCTGCTGGTGTTCGTGGTCGGCGGCGTGCTGGCCTCGGCGGTCGGCATGGTCTACCTGCTGCTGCAGTCCGGTGCCGTCCCGCGCAGCCTCTCGGCCGACTTCACCATCACCCTGCTGGTCATGGTGGTGCTCGGCGGCGTGGGCTCGCGCTGGGGAGCGGTCATCGGCGGCGTCTTCTACACGCTGCTGGACCAGCGGCTGACGGCGCTGGCGCAGTCGGAGGCCATCGCCAACCTGCCGGACATCCTGCGGATCCCGCTCTCGGAGCCGCTGTTCATCCTCGGTACACTGTTCATCCTGGTGGTCCTGTTCCTGCCCGGCGGCATCACCGGCGCGGTGCAGCGGGCCACCCTCAGCCGCGGCCAGCGCCGCCAGGCAGCCGCCCGGCAGCGCGACATCCTGGAGAAAGCCGAGTGAACCTGCAGCCCCATCCGCCCGCCGGCGGCCTCCATACCCTCGGCCGCTGGACCGCCGACCGCGCCGCCTTACCATGTGTCCACCCACGAGGTAGGTACCCACCGGATGGGCGACGATCCGGGCACCTCGGTTGTGGACCGTTACGGCCAAT
>NZ_JBNHGL010000440.1:0-1230 GCF_059091245.1 Arthrobacter sp. Y3225116 | reverse complement strand
CGTTCCCGCCCGCCGAAACCGCCCCGCCCGCCCTGCCGGCGCCGCCCTGATCGCCGTCCGCCGGTTCGTCCCCGATCGGCCGATCGGCCGGAGCCGGCTCCGCGGCACGGTTCCCGCCCTCGGAACCGGCCGCCGGTTCCCGGGCCGGAGCAGCCGGTACAGCGGCGACCGTGGGCGGAACGGCAGGCGGCGGGGGAGAGGTGACGCTGATGGGCTGGCCGCCGTGTTCGGCCACATCGGCCTCGAGCTCGTTCAGCATGTCGACCGCCTCGTCAACCATGGTCTGGTCACCCGCGGCCAGTCCGCGGACCAGCCATTGGGCCAGCGCGAATTCGGCGGACAGCGCTGCCCGGCGCATCAGGTGGGGATCGACCGGGTCCTTGCGGTACTTGCGGTAGGACTCCAGCACCACGTCGGCGAACGACTGTTCGTGTACGGCCACCAGCCACGCGAAGTCATCGGCGGGGTCGCCAATGCGCAGGTCGGTCCAGCCGGTCACGGAGCTGACGCTGCCGTCTTGGACCAGGAGGTTGTCTTCGTGCAGGTCGCCGTGCACCACGCACGGATTGAACTTCCAGAGGGCGACGTCCTCCAGGGCGTGCTCCCACCGGCGCAGCAGGGCCGGCGGGATCTTGCCGGTGGTGGCAGCCTGGTCGAGTTCGTTGAGCTTGCGCTGGCGGAACTGGTCGGCGGTGTAGCTGGGCAAATCAGCGGCGTCGACCATGCGCTGGGGCAGGTCGTGGATGCCGGCTGTCGCCCGTCCGATCGATACCGGGACGGCGGCGCCGGCGGCGACCAGGGCTTCCAGCGCCAGCATGTTCCCGGGCACGTGGTTGTAAACGAAGGTGCGCAGTTCGGACTGCTGGACGGTCCCGGCGACCGTGGGCACCTGGAAAGGCAACTCCGCGCGGATCGCAGGCGAGAAGGCCCGGAGCACCAGCAGTTCCGTTTCGAGCCGCATGCTGGCCTCGGCGTGCTTCGGAGAACGCACGCGCCACCGCTTGCCGGACGCATCGGTGAGTACGGCGGACTGGAAATCCGCCGCATCGTCTGGCAACCCGGCAACGCCCGTGGGCGTCAACCCGGGTACGGCCGCGCTGGCTATTGCCGCCAGCTCCAGAGGTGTCTTTCTCACGTAGTCCACCGTACGTGCAACCGGTACCGGCAGCCCGGCCACGGCCGCGGCGAGTCGCCGGAAGGGTGACGCAGGCCGCACCGGCGGGGCGCCAC
>NZ_JBNHGL010000439.1:0-1240 GCF_059091245.1 Arthrobacter sp. Y3225116 | reverse complement strand
GGACGCCGCCCAGAAGCTGCCGTAGCCGGACCAGATGTTCCAGTCGCTGCCGCGCCGCAGCACGACCGGGCCGGCGGCCAGCACCCAAAAGCCGGCCACCAAAAAGGCCGCCACCACGTCCGCCGGGCGGTGCCAGCCGTTGATCAACGTAGCGGCGCCGGCCAGCACGGCATACAGGCCGCCGGCGGCCGCGGCGAACGGGCGCCAGCGGGGCGAGACCACCAGGAAGATGGCCAGGGCGGCAGCCGTGGCGATGGTGGTGTGCCCCGACGGCAGCGAATTGTGTTCCAGCGTGGGCACGCCGCGGTCGGGCCGGTCCAGAATAAGGTTCTTCAGAATCCACGTGGTCGCCGCCGACGCCGCGACCACCCCGACGCCGACCACCGCCGGCCCCCACCGGCGTCGTACCAAGGCCGCCACCAGCAGCACCACGGCCGCCACGGCGACGGAGATATCCGGCAGCAGGTCCAAAAAGTCCAGGAAAACGCCGCGGCCCAGCCGCCAACCGGAGTCCGCCTCCGCCCAGGCCGATTCGTCGGCGAACTGCCCGGTGGTGGTGCGGACGAAGGCGTAGTAGTTCAGCACGAAGGCCCCCGCGCACAACAAGGCTCCCAACCAGAACAGGGCAGGAGCGTGCGCCGCCGGACGGCTGGAGGCGGGCCGGGAGCGGACACGGGAACGCTGCGGAGTCATCGATTCTAGGGTCGCACACAATGCTGACAGCTTCCGGGAAGGGCGCCCGCCGTACAGTTGGAGGTGATGACACCGCACCAGATTCCCGATGTTCCCGGGCTTTCCGACCGGCCGGAGCTCCCGGACCTCGCCGACCTGCTCGCCACCGCACGCGTGGTGTCCCTGCCGATGAAGGTCCGCTTCCGCGGCGTGATGCACCGCGAGGTGCTGCTGTTGGAGGGCCCGGCCGGCTGGGCGGAGTTCTCTCCCTTTCTCGAGTACGACGACGACGAAGCCGCCGCGTGGCTGGCGGCCGCGGTGGAGGCGGGCTGGCGGGGTTTCCCGGCCCCGGTCCGGGACAGCGTCCCGGTCAACGCCACGGTGCCCGCGGTGGCGCCGGCGGAGGTACCCGGGGTGCTGGCCCGCTACGACGGCGCGCGCACGGTAAAGATCAAGGTTGCCGAAACCGGACAGGACATCGACCAGGACGTGGCCCGCGTCGCGGCGGTGCGTGCCGCAGCCCCGCACGCTGCGCTCCGGGTCGACGCCAACGGCGGCTGGGACGTGT
>NZ_JBNHGL010000438.1:0-1243 GCF_059091245.1 Arthrobacter sp. Y3225116 | reverse complement strand
GGGACTGCCCCCGGTTTTGTTGACTCCTTGACCTAGCGAGCTGGTGCTCGTGGAAGGATGTTGACCATGCCCACGGCTTATGGGGCGGAGTTCCGCCAGGATGTTATTGATGTGGCCCGCAAGGGCGAGGCACCGCTGACTCAAATAGCGAAGGATTTCGGGCTGTCGGTCACGACATTGAAGCGCTGGATTGCCATTGCCGATCGGAAGGACGCCGGTGCGGGTCCGGCGCCTGTGGAGTCGGTCGAGATGCGGGAGCTGAAGAAGCGGAACCGCCTGTTGGAGCAGGAAAATGAGATCCTGCGTCGGGCGGCTGCCTATCTGGCGAGGGACATCAACCCAAAATGACCTACCCGCTGGTCACGGATCTTGCCGCCGAGGGGATTCCCGTGGCGGTGACCTGCAGGGTGTTGAAGTTCAGCAAGCAAGGGTATTACCGGTGGAGAACCAACCCGGTGACGGACCGGGACTGGTCGGACGCGCACCTGGTCAATGCCGCGCTGGACATCCACGCCGATGATCCCGCTTTCGGGTACCGTTTCATCGCCGATGAACTCCCGGAGAAGGGTCTAGCGGCGGGTGAGAACAGGGTCCAGCGCCTGTGCAGCGATCATGGCATCTGGTCGGTTTTCTCCAAGAAGCGAGGCCCGAACCGTAGGCCGGGACCACCGGTTCATGATGACCTAGTGGAACGGAACTTCACCGCGACGGTACCGAATGAACTGTGGCTCACGGACATCACCGAACACCCAACTGCTGAGGGCAAGCTCTACCTCTGCGCGGTAAAGGACGTCTACTCCGGCAGGATCGTCGGATACTCGATGGACTCCCGGATGAAGTCCTCACTGGCGGTGGCGGCGTTGGAGAACGCCGTACGAGCACGCCGCCCGGCAGGGACGGTTGTGCATTCAGATCGCGGCTCCCAGTTCCGCTCCCGGCGCTTTGTGGAATCACTGCGTCATCATGGGTTGACCGGGTCGATGGGCAGGGTCGGTGCGTGCGCGGATAACGCCGCGATGGAGTCCTTCTTCTCGCTGTTGCAGAAGAACGTCCTTGACCGTCAGCGCTGGCTCACACGGCAGGACCTGCGGTTAGCGATTACGACCTGGATCGAGCGGTCTTACCACCGCCGGCGAAGGCAGCGACGGCTGGGGAAACTCACGCCCATCGAATATGAAACAATCAACCGGTCCGCACTCACCGCGGCCTAAAACCCCGAGTCAACAAAAGCCGGGGCAGTCCC
>NZ_JBNHGL010000437.1:0-1255 GCF_059091245.1 Arthrobacter sp. Y3225116 | reverse complement strand
CGCGGCCGCGCAGGGCCGCCGGGTCCACCACGGTGTCGAAGGCGGCCGCGAAACGTTCCAGCGCCGCCGGAACATGCACGTACCCCGGGTGCACGGCGGGCAGCACGGCCAGGTGCCCGAGGAAACAGGCCAGGTCGTCCACCAGATGGCCCGGACCCAACGAGTCCACGTCCATGAGTCCGGTGATCTTCCCGCCGTCCACCAGCAGGTTCGCCTCGTAAAAGTCGCCGTGCGTCGGGACCAGCGGGCCGGCGTCGGTGGCCGCCAGCAGCCGTTCCACCCGATCTGCCAGGTTGAACACCCGGTCCTGCTCGTCGGGGAGCACGGCCGCCGCTGCCTTGGCGTAGTCGGCTGCGCGGTCGGCCCAGGCCGGGCGCCGCGAGAGTTCCAGCACGCCGGCCGGGAGGGCATCCAGCAGCGCCAGGAGGGTTTCGGGCGCCAGGCTGGCGGCGCCGTCGTCCATCAGGGCTTGGGCCAGCGGCGTCCCCTTCGCCTCCGTGAGCACCACCACGCCGTCGGCCGGGCCGGCGGAGGCAACGGGGGCGGGCAGGCCGGCGTCGGTCAGCAGCCGGTGCCGGCGCATCAGCTGCGCCGCCCGGTCCGGACGGACCACCTTCAAGAAGACCCGGTGTCCGTCCTGCACGGCTTCCAGCACGGCCCGCCGCAGCGGCCGGTAGCTGACCATTTTCAGGTCCGCTTCTCCCCCGCCGAAGACGCTGCGGCCCACCGCAGCCGGGTCGCACGCCGCAGGCAGTCCGACCAGCACCGGGTCGGACGGATACAGCCAGGCGGTCAGCGGGACGGGCCCGCCGTCCAGGCGTACCAGCGGAAGCCCGCAGTCGGGCACCGGCGCTGTGGTGACGCAGACGTACTCGGTCCGCTCGCCGCCGTCGTGCCCGCGGAGCCGCACGGTGTAAATCCCGGTCGCGCCGGCCCCGGGCCGGTGCTGCAGCTTCGCCAGGTTCCAGGACCGCAGCGTGCCGCCGACGGTTCCTACGGCGAGTTCCAGCGCTTCGCGCATGCCGGGACTTTCCAACAGGTCGATGCCGGCGGTCTCGGTGGCCATCAGGTCAACGTTCGGTGCGTCCATGTCTCCATTGCACACCATTGCGGCCCGGAACGCTCGGTACCGCCCACCGGACAAAGCTGTTCCCCGTCCGGTGTGGACGGGCCGCAGCCAACCTGCCGGGCGCCTCGCGTCAGGCCCGCCGGCGCTGCAGGACGTCGTCCAGGTTGAGCCGGTTCGCGGCCGACT
>NZ_JBNHGL010000436.1:0-1263 GCF_059091245.1 Arthrobacter sp. Y3225116 | reverse complement strand
AGGGCAGCCGGGGTCACGCTGCAGCGCGGCTCGCTGGCGGGCGTGGACTATGCGGGCCTCAACCACCTGGGGTGGCTGCGCGGGCTGGAGCACGAGGGCCGGGACCGGCTTCCCGGTTTGCTCGGCGACCCGGGGCGGCTCCAGTCGTTCGAAGAAGGCCGGATCTTCGGCACGCGCGAACTTCAGGTGCTCGGTGCCATTCCGAATGCCTACCTGTTCTATTACTACTTTCGCCGGGAGGCCACCCTGGCCCTGGCCGGCGCCGCCCAGACCCGCGGCGAATCCATCCACGAATTGCAGCAGGAGTTGTACGCCAGGCTGCAGGCTTCCGGAACCCCCTACGCGGACTGGGAGGATGCCCTGCGCCGCCGCGAGGAGGGCTACCTGTCCGAGGCCCGCGACATCGGCGTCTCGCGCGACGAACAGGACCTGGCCGCCGGCGGCTATGAGCAGGTGGCCCTGGACGTGATGCACGCCCTGCTGTCCGGCGAGCGCACGGAGCTGATCCTCAACGTGCGCAACGCCGGCACCATTCCGCAGCTGCCGGACGACGCCGTCGTCGAGGTGCCGTCGGTGGTCGGTGCGGACGGCGCCCGGCCCCTGCCGGTGAAGCCGCTGACCCTGCACCAAGCCGGCCTGGTGACGCAGATCAAGGCCGTGGAGCAGGAGGTCATCCGCGGCGGGCAGGGCGACCGGGCGGCGGCCCTGCGGGCCTTCATGATCCACCCGCTGATTACCTCCGGCCACGTGGCCCACCGCCTGCTCGCGGCCTATGAACAGGCCCACGGATACCGCTGGAGCTGACCGGGACCTGATCGCCGCCTCCGGCCGGCCGGTCAGTCCGTCCTCCGGGGAGGCTGGCCCGCCGGCGCCGTACGTGGCAGGGTGAGGGCATGCCCACCGAGGACGATGTGCGCCGCCTCTGCCTGGCCCTGCCCGGCGTCACGGAGCGGCCCAGCTGGGGCCAGCCAGCCTGGTTCGCCAAGTCGCTGATGGCGCGGATGTGGGAGCCGGGCGTGCTGACCGTCAAGTCCGACGAGCGCGACGCCCTGGCCGCGACGGCCCCGGACGTCTTTTTCTGGACCCCGCACCACGAGCGTTCGCCGCTGCTGGTGCTGATGCGCCTGGACAAAGTCGAGCCCGGCCATCTCGAAGAATTGCTCGACGAGTCGTTCCGGCTCGCCGGAGGCCGGCACAGCCGCTGACCTGCACCGGCGCTGGCCGGCACAGTCGCTGCCCGGTGCCGACCAGCGCAGCCGCCCT
>NZ_JBNHGL010000435.1:0-1265 GCF_059091245.1 Arthrobacter sp. Y3225116 | reverse complement strand
AGAAGGCGGCAGGCAGTCCAGGCCGTGGGCCCGGCTGCTTCAGCGGCTCGGCCGCGACGGGCTGCTGCCGGCCATCGTGTTTGTCTTCTCCCGGGCCGGGTGCGACGCCGCCGTCCGTTCCTGCATCGGATCGGGACTGTGGCTGACGGACCTCCGCGAACGCACGGAGATCCTCCGCCGGGTCGACTCCGCGGACCTCGGACTGGCCGGGGAGGAGGGCGAAGCGCTGGGCATCGCCGGGTGGCGGGAGGGCCTGCGCCGGGGCGTCGCCGCGCACCATGCCGGGATGCTTCCGGCGTGCCGGCAACTAGTGGAGCAGCTGTTCGTCGAGGGCCTGCTCAAGGCCGTCTTCGCCACGGAGACCCTGTCCCTGGGGATCAACATGCCCGCCCGCTCGGTGGTGCTCGAGCGGTTGGAGAAGTTCAACGGCGAGGCCATGGTTCCCCTGACTGCGGGCGAATACACGCAGCTGACCGGCCGCGCGGGCCGGCGCGGCATCGACGCGGAGGGCCACGCCGTCGTGCTGTGGAGGGCGGGGGTGGACCCGGCGGCCGTTGCGGCACTGGCCTCCCGGCGCACCTACCCGCTGGACTCCAGCTTCCGGCCCGGCTACAACATGGCCGTCAATCTCATCGCACGGCACGGCCGCGGCGGCGCGCGCGCACTGCTGAAACGGTCCTTCGCCAGTTTCCAGGCGGAGCGGTCCCGCCGGCCGGATCCCGGTCTCCATGAGGAAACGTTCGACGGCCTAGTCCGCGTGCTCACCCGGTACGGCTACCTCTCCGACGGAGCGCAGGGGACACTGATCGACGACGACGACGACGGCGGCGGCGGCGGTGCGCGGCTGCGCGGCATCTACGGCGACCGGGACCTGCTGGTCTGCCTGAGCCTGGACCGGGGTTCCTTCCGGCGGCTCACCCCGGTGGAGCTTGCCGGGTTCGCCGCCGCCCTGGCGTACCGCAGCGGCAGGAGCCGGACGGGGCCGGCGAAGATGCCGACCGGCGGGCTGCAGTCCTCCTTCAACACCCTCATGGACACTTGGGCGGAGCTGAGCGTGCTGGAGCAACGGTACCGGCTGCCGGGCACCGCGGAGCCGGAGACCGGGCTGGTCCGCCCGCTGTACGGCTGGGCAGCCGGCGAAAGCCTTGCCGACGTCCTGCCGGAGACCGGGCTGTCTGCGGGGGATTTTGTGCTCTGGGCCAGGCGGTGCGCCGACCTGCTCGAGCAGGTGGCCGCTGTCCACCCAAAGCCGTCGGCCACCGCCG
>NZ_JBNHGL010000434.1:0-1266 GCF_059091245.1 Arthrobacter sp. Y3225116 | reverse complement strand
ATCGGTGCTGCGGCTGGCGGCGGAGGGAGTCGGCGAGGACAGGGCCCGCCGGGCCCGGGAGGTACCCACGGCTCCGCAGCTAGGGGAGGCCGCGCGGGCCATCCGCGAGGCGGCCGCGACCTGTTGTGCCGCCGACGTGCTGGTCGACGGGATCTTGGGCACCGGCGCGTCCGGGGCGCTGCGGGGACCGGCCCGGGAGCTGGTCCAGGCGGTCCTCGAACCGGAGCCGGGGCCGGGGCCGGAGCCCGGTCCGGGCCGCCGCCGCCCGCGGGTCGTGGCGTGCGACCTGCCCAGCGGCGTCGACGCCGAAACCGGCGAGGTGAACCGCCCCGTGCTGCCGGCGGACCTCACGGTCACCTTCGGCGGAGCCAAGACCGGCCTGATGCTGGATCCCGCGGCTGCGCTCGCCGGCCGGGTCGAAACGGTGGACATCGGCATCGGGGACCTCCTTCCGGCGCCGCGGCTGCGGCGGCTCCAGGTACAGGACCTGGCCCGGTTGTGGCCCGTGCCCCGCCGAACCGACCACAAGTACACCCGCGGGGTGCTCGGCGTCGCCGCCGGCTCTGCGTCCTATCCCGGGGCCGCCCTGCTCGCGACCCAGGCGGCCGCCGCCACCGGTGTGGGCATGATCCGCTACCTCGGCCCGGCCGAGGTGTGCCGCCAGGTCAACGTGCTGACCCCCGAAGCGGTCTGCTCGCAGGAGTCCGTCGCCGCCTCCCGCGTCCAGGCGTGGCTGGTGGGGCCGGGAACCGACGGTGACGCGGAGCAGCGCCAGCGCACCAGGGACGCCCTGGCGTCCGGGCTGCCGGTGATTGCCGACGCCGGTGCCTTCGACGTGCTGCCCGCGGAGCCGGGACCCCGGGTGGTCCTGACGCCGCACGCCGGTGAACTGGTGCGCATCCTCTCAGCCCAAGGGGTGGAGACCGACCGCGAGCACATCGAAGCGGCCTCCGCGGAGTACGCCGCGCTGGCCGCCGGGCTCACCGGGGCCACCGTGCTGCTCAAGGGCTCCGTAACGGTGATCGCCGCACCGGACGGCGCCCTGTTCAGCCAGGACGACGGGCCGGTATGGCTGGCCACGGCCGGTTCGGGCGACACCCTGGCCGGGATCCTCGGCGCGCTCGCGGCGACCGTCCGGACCGAAGACCTGGAGGCGGCCGGTTTCGCCGCGGCCGAGCACGGGGCGGTGGTGACTGCCATGGCCGCCTGCCTGCACGGGCTCGCCGCAACGGCGGCATCCACGGAGGCAGCGTGGCGGGACGGCGC
>NZ_JBNHGL010000433.1:0-1267 GCF_059091245.1 Arthrobacter sp. Y3225116 | reverse complement strand
GGAAGCCGGCCGCCGGGCAGGGCGTCCCCGCCGGCCACCAGGACGGTGTGGAAGCTGCCGGCACCGGCCGCCGCGGCATCCACCGATACCCGCAGCCCGACCGAGGAGGCGACGTCGTTCCCGTCCGGCGACAGGAAGACGAGTTCGTAGGAGCAGCCGAGGTGGTTTGCCTCTGCGAATGCCTCCGCCGGGCCGGCGACATCGAGCAGCTTCACCCCGTCGAAGACCAAAATGCCCACGCGGGTGGTCATGGTGCTGGCTGGTCCTGGCACAACAATTCCTCGATTCTGGTCACGGGTTCTCCGAGCCGTC
Organism: Arthrobacter sp. Y3225116; assembly: GCF_059091245.1. Classification (NCBI taxonomy): domain Bacteria; kingdom Bacillati; phylum Actinomycetota; class Actinomycetes; order Micrococcales; family Micrococcaceae; genus Arthrobacter; species Arthrobacter sp. Y3225116. Next base: position 955 of record NZ_JBNHGL010000433.1, on the reverse strand, counting down.
CACCTCTGGCGGCACAGTCTATGCGTTACTCCGGGAACGTTGCCCCGAGCGCCGAGAGCACCCCGTAGGCCTTGGCGCGGACCTCGTCCCATTCGTCGTCGGGCACGGAATCGGCCGTGATGGCGCCGCCGACGCCCAGGCTCAACCGGTTGCCGTCCATCACGAGGGTGCGGATCACCACGGACAGGTCTGCGGCTCCGTCCAGCGAAAAGTAGCCCACAGCCCCCGAGTAGACGCCGCGCGGTCCGGTCTCCAACCGGTCCAGGATGTCCATGGTGCTGATCTTCGGGGCGCCCGTCATCGATCCGGCGGGAAAAGCCGCGGCCACGGCCTCCGCCCGCACCGCCCCGGGCAACAGCTGCGCGTCGATCGTGGACACCATCTGGTGCACCGTCGCGTAGGACTCGATGGCGCACAGCCGGCTGACCTGCAGCGAGCCCGGCACGGCAAAGTGGCTCAGGTCGTTGCGCAGCAGGTCCACGATCATGATGTTCTCGGCGCGGTCCTTCGCGCTGCCGGCGAGTTCCTCGACGACGGCGGCATCGGCGTCGGGATCCGGGAGGCGGCGCCGCGTGCCCTTGATTGGTTCGGCCCGCAGTAGGCCACCGGCGTCGAGGCCAAGGAACCGCTCGGGGGACGTGCTGGCCACGGTGAGCCGCCCGAACCGCAGGAGGCTGGCAAAGGGCGCGGGGTTGCGGCTGCGCAGGGCCAGGTAGGTGTCCAGCGGGTCCAGCGGTTCCGCCGCGGTCGCGTGCAGCTCCGTGGTCAGGCAGACCTCGTAGGTGTTGCCCTCGGTGATTTCCGCCTGCGCTTCCCGGATTTTGGCCAGGTAGGCCTCGCGCGTATCGCGGGACCGGAATTCCGGTGCCTGCGGCGGCGCGGCCGGAGCTGGGGCGGGGCCGGCGGCCGCGGGCAGGCCGCTGACCACCGCACCGGCAGCGGCGAGCCAAGCGTC
>NZ_JBNHGL010000432.1:0-1268 GCF_059091245.1 Arthrobacter sp. Y3225116 | reverse complement strand
CGCCTTGGCCAGCGGCCGGTTCTCCGCCCCGACACCGCGGGCGCGACGCGCCAAACCGAGGGTGCGCCATTCCTCCACCAGCAGCCCCACCAACCGCATGGCGGCCAGCGCTCCCAGCACGAACCGGTGGGGCAGCTTCAGCTTCTGCGCCAAGGCGTCCGCCAGGTCCGTCGGGTCGGTTGTCAGGAGCAGGAAAATGCCCGGCAGCGCAACGGCGAGCGACCGCAGGCCGATGGCAACGCCTCCGGCCACCGAGTCCTCCGTGAAGATCAGCGGACCGAACCGGAACAGCACTGCCCCGGTCTTCTCGGCCAGCAAGGCCGTTGCCCAGGCCCCGACGGCAGCCGCCGCCAGCAGCGGCCAGCCGCGCTTCAGCAGCAGCCACGGGCTGACACCCAGCACGGGCATCAGCAACAGTTCCGCGGCCAGCACCACGGAGGCGCTGACCCAGTCCACACTGAGCATGACCACCACGGTGACCAGGGTGGCGGCGGCCAGCTTCGATACCGGGTTGGCGCGGCTGAACGGGGAGGCGGCCAGCTGGGGGTTCATCAGGTCCATGCTCATGCTGCCCTCCCCAGCGGCTGGGCCGGGCGGACGCCGCCGTCTGCCACCCTGATGCCGGCGCCGCCGAGCGCGGCGGTGAAGTCGTCGTCGTGCGTCACCGAGACCACGCTCCGGCCCTCGGCCACCAGCTCGGCCAGCAGCGTGACCAGTTCGGCCCAGGTGTTGGCGTCCTGTCCGAAGGTCGGCTCGTCCAGCATCAGGATGTCCGGGCCGGTGGCCAGCATGGTGGCTACCGACAGCCTGCGTTTCTCCCCGCCCGAGAGGGTGAACGGGTTGGCCTGCAGCAGGCGGGTCAGCCGGAGCCGCTCGGCGATGGTGTCCACCCGCCGCCGGACACTCGTTTCGGGCAGTTTGGCCACGCGGCGCGGGCCGAATTCCAGTTCGTCGAGCACCGTGCCGGTGAGGAACTGGTGTTCCGGTTCCTGGAAAACGCTGCCGATCCGGGTCACCAGCTGCGCGGACTTCCACTTGGCCGGGGACAAGCCGGCCCCGCGCCGCAACGCCGGCGTCGCCGAGAGATCCCCTCCCGCGGGTGCCAGCAGGCCGGCGAGGGTGAGGGCCAGGGTGGATTTGCCGGCACCGTTCGCGCCGGTGACGCTGAGTGCCTGTCCGGCCGACAGGTCCAGGTCCACCCCGCGCAGCACCGGCGCGGCTTTCCGGTTCCGCGACACGTCCAGCGCCGCGGCCCGCAGCAACGGGCC
>NZ_JBNHGL010000431.1:0-1268 GCF_059091245.1 Arthrobacter sp. Y3225116 | reverse complement strand
GCCGGAGGCCAGGACCATGGCCGCGCCCGCCGCAGCGGCGGCGCGCAGGCCCAGCTTCGGGCGTTCCATCAGGGAACGGCGGCCCGCTGACCGGTCGCCCTGTTCGGGCTTTTCCAGGCCCGCGCCCCCGGGCACGGACTGGCCGGGACGGCCGGCCGGAACGCTGTCGCCGGACTGAGCCAGCGGGGTCGTTTCCGGGCCGCCTGCCTTCGGTCGGCCGCTGCCGCCCCGGGGGTCGGAGTCGCCGCCGGGGACGGGCCGGTTCGGACGGCGGGACACCACGGCCATCGCCACCCCGAGCACCAGCAGCAGGGCGCCGATGATCATCAGGGCCAGCGACCACGGCACCGAGGTGTCGTTCGGCCAGGTGACGGTCACCGACGTCGGTGCCGGCTCGGTACCGTCCGCGGCCAACAGGATGGACCACTCGCCGTCGGCCGGGGCCAGCCACCGGTGCTCGAGGCTGCCCTCGGCCTGCTGCTGGCTCACCCACAGGTCGGAACCCGCCGGGTTCGGCACCTTGGCCTCGCCCTCGGTCACGGTTCCCTGCAGCTGCCCGTCCTCGATGCCGGTCAGGGAGGTGTGCGCCGCCTCTCCGACCCAGGCCTCGACGTCGCCCGCGCGGCCGACGGCCAGCAGGAACTCGCCGTCGGCCTCCACCGAAACGTCCACTTCTTCTTCGTGGACACCGAAGACTTCCGGTTCGATGACGGTCACGGGTGCGGTCGCATCGGCTGCCGTGTAGGTGGCCGAGGCGCGCTCGGGCGGTGCCCACACGGTCCGCTGGGCGATGCCCAGCGCGATGGCCAGCAGGCCGATCACCATCAGGGCCACTGAAATCTTAAAACGCACAAAAATACCAATCGTCGATCGCTGCAGGAAGGAAGGGCCGCAGGGACGCCCAAGCCTCCAGGGCCGGCCGGGGTGCCCGCCATCGGTCATGCTTTATAACCCTATGGTAACGAACCCTCTCGGCCGTCCGTGCGCGGCCGAACCGTGTGGTCCGCCGCGGACGGCCTTTTGCCCTTTTTGCCGTCGGCATCCGCTGCCACACCATACCGGACTGGTAGTCTTTCGCTCAGAATTGCCCCTATCCTGCGCCGTTGTTGCTTAGCGCGTGACAAGTGCGCCCGCCCGCTGCTTCAGCGGCTGCAGGCGGAAGAGAGGATGCTGCGTGAGCGAACCCCGGGATGCCCCCACGCCCGCCGCCGGCAACGGGTCGCCGGCCGAGGGCCAACCGGCCGACCTCACGGCACCGGTCCCGGATC
>NZ_JBNHGL010000430.1:0-1290 GCF_059091245.1 Arthrobacter sp. Y3225116 | reverse complement strand
GATCCTCGCCGCTGCCCCCGGTCCGCGCCGCGGCGGTGCCGGCCGGTGTGCGCAACCCCTTGGCTCGGCCCGGCTGTGGAGGGCGGGAACGCGCAGGAACAGGGTGCCGCCTGTAGTACACTGGACGAAGCAGTTTTCCGTCCATGACGCATGTCCGGACGGAGGCTGACTACGCGTGTCTGAAATCCATCGGCTTGTTCTTAGCGATGGAAGTGTGCCCAGGCGGTCCGGGAAAACCGGTCCGGGCACATGCGCCGCCGAACCGGCGGCGCCGACAGACGCCAGGAGCTTAGCCCGCCGGGCGACAAGCTAACAACCGTCTACAGGCAGCAGCCCAGGCCCAGCCCGCTGCTGCCGGAAGGAGTGACGACATGCCAGTCGTTACCATGCGCCAGCTGCTCGACAGCGGCGTACATTTCGGTCACCAGACCCGCCGTTGGAACCCGAAGATGAAGCGCTTCATCTTCACCGAGCGCAACGGCATTTACATCATCGACCTGCAGCAGTCGCTGTCCTACATCGACCGCGCCTACGAGTTCGTCAAGGCCACGGTCGCCCACGGCGGCACCGTCCTGTTCGTCGGCACCAAGAAGCAGGCCCAGGAAGCAATCGCCGAGCAGGCCACCCGTGTCGGCCAGCCGTATGTCAACCAGCGCTGGCTCGGCGGCATGATGACCAACTTCCAGACCGTCTCCAAGCGCATCTCGCGCCTGAAGGAACTCGAAGAAATCAACTTCGACGACGTCGCTGCCTCCGGCCGCACCAAGAAGGAACTGCTGCTGCTGCAGCGCGAGAAGACCAAGCTGGAAACCACGCTGGGCGGCATCCGCAACCTGACCAAGACCCCTTCGGTCATGTGGGTTGTCGACACCAAGAAGGAACACCTCGCCATCGACGAGGCCCAGAAGCTCGGCATCCCCGTGGTGGCCATCCTGGACACCAACTGCGATCCGGACGAGGTCGACTTCCCGATCCCGGGCAACGACGACGCCATCCGCTCCGTCAACCTGCTGACCCGCGTGATCGCCGACGCCGTTGCCGAGGGCCTCATCGCCCGCAACAACCGCGCCGCAGGCAACGCCGAGGCGCCGGCCGAGCCGATGGCCGAGTGGGAGCGCGAACTGCTCGAGGGCTCGACCGAGGCCCCCGCAACCGAAGCCCCCGCCGCCGCAGCCCCGGCCGCCGAAGCTCCGGCCGCCGAAGCTGCCGCTGAGGCTCCCGCCGCCGAGGCCCCGGCTGCCGAAGCACCCGCCGCGGACACCGAGAAGTAAATCCGACTCTCCCGGGGGC
>NZ_JBNHGL010000429.1:0-1303 GCF_059091245.1 Arthrobacter sp. Y3225116 | reverse complement strand
GCCCCGGCGCGCGGGAGTTGCTCGCGGAGCTGGCCGGGGCAGGCATTCCGTGCGTCCTGGTGACCATGAGCGAGACCAAGCTCGCCGCCGAGGTGGTCAGGGCGCTGCCCGAGGGCAGCTTCCGCCACGTCGTCACCGGTGACATGGTCACGCGCGGCAAGCCGGACCCGGAACCGTACCAGCAGGCCTTCGACTGGCTCAGCGGCCACCTGCCCGGCGCCGACAAGCAGTACGTCGTGGCGCTGGAAGACTCGGTCCCCGGGGTTGCCTCCGCCGAAGCCGCCGGCCTCGTGACCGTGGCCATCCCGCACGTCGTGCCCGTGCCGCCGGCACCGGGGCGCCCGCACTGGGACAGCCTGGCCGGAAAGGGCCTGGGGGACGTGGAGCGCGTCCTGCTGGGCGCCGCCCAGGAAGCAGGAGTATGAGCGGGCAGACCCCCCGGCAGGCCGAGGAAAAGGAGCGCAGCGAAGGGATTCCCCTGGGCCGCATGTTCGGTGTCCCGGTGGTCCTGGCCTGGTCCTGGTTCGTGATCGCCGCCTTCATCGTGCTGATCTTCGGCCCCCAGGTGCAGCGCCTGATGCCGGAAATCGGTGTGGGAGCCTACGCCGTGGCCCTAGGCTACGCGCTGCTGCTGCTGTTCTCGGTGCTGGTGCACGAACTCGCCCACGCCCTGACCGCCCGGACCTTCCGCTGGCCGTCGGCCAAGATCGTGCTCAACCTCTGGGGCGGCCACACGCAGTTCGACAACTTTGATGCCACGCCGGGCAAGTCCCTGCTGGTGGCCCTGTCCGGGCCCGTGGCCAACTTTGCGTTGGCCGGCGCCGGCATGCTGGTGCTGCCGCTGTTCCGCGGCGAACCGATTCCGTTCCTGCTGACCGACATCTTCATCTGGGCCAACTTCCTGGTGGCCGTCTTCAATATCCTCCCGGGGCTCCCGTTGGACGGCGGGCGGCTGGTGGAGACCGCGGTCTGGAAGGCGACCGGCAGCCAGGAGAAGGGGACCGTGGCGGCGGGCTGGGCCGGCCGCGCCATCGTGGTGCTGCTGGTGATCGGCGTGATCGGCGTCCCGTTGCTGCGGGGCGGCACGCCGGACCTCCAGCTCGTGGTGCTCATGGTGCTGGTGTGCGGTTTCCTCTGGATGGGCGCCAGTTCCGCTATCTCGCACGCCCGGATGCGCTTGCGGCTGCCGTCCGTCAGCGCCGGGCAGCTCAAGCTTCCGGCCGCGTCGCTGCCCGCCACCGCCACGGTGGACCAGGTGCGGCAGCTGATCCAGGGGCGCCCCGGGCTCTCCGTGGTGCTCACC
>NZ_JBNHGL010000428.1:0-1304 GCF_059091245.1 Arthrobacter sp. Y3225116 | reverse complement strand
CCGGCAGGGCCCAGCGCCGGCGCGGGATACCAGACGTCGAGGACGGTGCCGCTGTCGGTGACGGTGGCCAGCCCGGTGCCGTGGGCGGTGCGGGGAGTGGCGGTGGCGGTGGTGCTCGCGGTCATGGATGCAAGTCTACCGAGCGCGCCGGGGCCGCTGACGCCGGGATGCCGCAGGCGCGTCTGGCTAAGCTGGGGGAGTGACTTCCGCCATCGCCCTGGACTTGACCGCCGACGTCGCCGAGCTGACCGCGGCGCTGATCGACGTTAACAGCGTGTCCGGCAACGAGACCGCCCTGGCCGACGCCGTGGAGGCCGCCCTGCGTGCCCTGCCGCACCTGAAGGTGCTGCGCGACGGCGACGCCATCGTGGCCCGCACGCAGCTGGGACGGCCGGAGCGGGTTATCCTGGCCGGCCACCTGGACACCGTGCCGCTGCCCGCCGTGCCCGGCTCCCGCGGGACCGTGCCGTCGGTGTGGGACGGAGACGTGCTGTACGGGCGCGGGGCCACCGATATGAAGGGCGGGGTAGCGGTGCAGCTGGCGCTGGCCGCCGAGCTGACGGCACCCAGCCGCGACGTCACCTACATCTTCTACGACCATGAGGAAGTGGATGCTTCGATGAGCGGGCTGGGCCGGCTGGTGCGCAACCACCCGCAGTTGCTGCAGGGCGACTTCGCCATCCTGCTCGAACCGACCGACGGAACCGTGGAAGGCGGCTGCAACGGCACGGCCCGGTTCGAAGCGAGCACGGTCGGCCAGGCGGCGCATTCCGCGCGCGCGTGGCGGGGCGTCAACGCTATCCATGCTGCGGCTGACATCCTGGTCCGGCTCCGGGACCATGAACCCGCCACTGTCACGGTGGACGGACTGGAGTACCGCGAGAGCCTGAACGCGGTGAAGATCAAGGGCGGCACGGCGGGCAACATCATCCCCGACAGCACCACGGTGGAAATCAATTACCGGTTCGCTCCGGACAAGACGCCCGGGGACGCCGAACTGTACGTGCGGAACCTTTTGGAGGGCTTCACGGTGGTCTGCACCGATGCCGCGGCCGGCGCCCGGCCCGGCCTCGACCACCCGGCGGCTGCCGAATTCGTGGCCGCCGTCGGCGCGGAGCCGAAGCCCAAGTACGGCTGGACCGACGTGGCGCGGTTCAGCGAGCTGGGCATTCCGGCCGTCAATTTCGGCCCCGGCGACGCGTTGCTGGCCCACACCGACAACGAACACGTGCCGGCGGAGGCCGTCCGCGAGTGCCGGGCGGCGCTGCGCCGCTGGCTGCTATATCGGAATAGCACACGTCTGA
>NZ_JBNHGL010000427.1:0-1312 GCF_059091245.1 Arthrobacter sp. Y3225116 | reverse complement strand
GCGGCCGACCTGGCCGCCGACGTGGTGGCCCAGCTGGCCGCCATCGACCGGATTGCCAGGGGCGCGGGGGCACGGCTGGCGTACGTAAAACCGCACGGCGCGCTCTATAACCGGATAGTCCACGACCGCAGCCAGGCCGCGGCGGTGGTCGAAGCCATCGGCGCCTTCGAGCCGCGGCTTCCCCTCCTCGGGCTGCCCGGATCGGCGGCGCTCGAACTGGCGGCCGCCGCCGGACTGCCGGTGTTCCGGGAGGCTTTCGTGGATCGCGGTTACCGGGCGGACGGAACACTCATTCCGCGCGGCGAGCCCGGCGCCCTGCTGGAAGACCTGGAGGAGATTGCCGACCGGGCGGTGGACTTCGCCTCGGCCGGGGCGGCGGATTCGCTCTGCGTCCACGGCGATACCCCGGGCGCGGTGGCGATGGCGCGGCTGGTCCGGGAACGGCTGGCCGCCGCCGGGATCCCGCTGCGTCCCTTCACGGGCACGGCGGGCCACGGGACCGGCCGGCGCTCGACCGGCGGGGTTTCCCGTGCCACCCTCGGGGATTCCCCAGGCCCCGGCGAGGCACCCGTTCCCGCTCCCTTCGGGCCCGGCACCACTGGACGGTAGGGTGCGGATCCTGCCCTTCGGCGCGGGCGCCCTGCTCGCCGAATTCGACACCCTCGACGACGTCCTGGCGCACTACAACGCACTCTCGGTTGCGCCGCTGCCAGGCGTGACGGAGCTGGTTCCCGCGGCCCGCACCATCCTGACGACCTTCGACGACCCGGCGGCCGCCGCCGTCGTCCGCCGCTGGCTGGAACAGACCCCACCGCACGACGACGGCGGCGCACGCACCACCGGGGACGAGGTCACGGTCGAGGTGGACTACTCGGGGGAGGACCTGCCGGCGGTGGCGCGGATCCTGGGCGTGAGCGAGGCGGACGTTGTGCGACGCCATCAGCAGTGCGAATGGGTAGCCGCTTTCACCGGCTTTGCGCCGGGCTTCGCCTACCTGGTGGCACCCGGGAACCCGCTGCAGGTACCGCGGCTGGCCGAACCGCGGACCCGGGTGCCGGCCGGATCGGTGGGTTTGGCGGGCGAATTCACCGGCATCTACCCCTCCGCGTCACCCGGCGGCTGGCAGCTGATCGGCAGGACCGATGAGCGGCTGTGGGACGCCGCGCGGGAGCAGCCGGCGCTGATTACGCCGGGAACGCGCGTGCGGTTCAGGGGGGTGTAGCCGGTGATCACCGTAGTCACGGCGGGCCCGCAACTCCTGGTGCAGGACCTCGGCCGGCCGGGCCACGCCGCGATCGGGCTGAGCCCGTCC
>NZ_JBNHGL010000426.1:0-1324 GCF_059091245.1 Arthrobacter sp. Y3225116 | reverse complement strand
CAGCGACAGGTCCACGCCGACCGCCGCAGCCAGCAGCAGGCCGCACGCCAGGGCCGTGCCGGGGCTGGGGAAGAGCATCAGCGGGAGGATGCCCGCCAGGGCCAGCAGGACAAAACGTCCGGTGATCGCCACGGCGTCACTCAGCGGGGGACCGGCACGGTGGCCAGGATGCTCTGCAACACGTCGTCGGCCTGCACGCCGTCCATTTGCGCCTCCGGCCGCAGCCCCACCCGGTGCCGCAGCGCCGGCAGGGCCATCGCCTTGACGTCGTCCGGCGTGACAAAACCGCGGCCGTTCAGCCACGCCCAGGCCCGGGACGTGTTGAGCAACGCGGTGGCGCCGCGCGGCGAAACGCCCAGCTGGAACGACGGCGCGGACCGCGTGGCCCGGACCAGGTCCACGATGTAGCCGACCACCTCCGGCGCGATCGCCACCCGGGCCACGGCGGCCCGGGCCTGCACCAGGTCCTCGGCGGAGGCGGTGGCCCGCACGCCGGCGGCCTGCAGGTCGCGCGGGTCGAAGCCCTGGCTGTGGCGGCGGATGATTTCGATTTCCGCATCCCGGTCGGGCAGGTGCATGGTGAGCTTCAGCAGGAAGCGGTCCAACTGCGCTTCCGGCAGCGGGTAGGTGCCCTCGTATTCCACCGGGTTCTGCGTGGCCGCCACGATGAACGGTTCGGGCAGTTTCCGTGAGGTGCCGTCCACCGACACTTGACGTTCTTCCATCGCTTCCAGCAGCGAGGCCTGCGTCTTCGGCGGCGTCCGGTTGATTTCGTCGGCCAGGAGGATGTTCGTGAAGACCGGGCCCTCGCGGAAGCGGAATTCGGCCGTGTGGGTGTCGTAAATCATGGAGCCGGTGACGTCGCCGGGCATCAGGTCGGGGGTGAACTGGATCCGCTTGGTGTCAAGGCTCAGGGCGGCGGAGAGCGAGCGGACCAGCAGCGTCTTGGCGACGCCGGGCACCCCCTCCAGCAGCACATGCCCGTGCGACAGCAGGGCGATCAGCAGCCCGGTGACGGTGGCATCCTGGCCCACCACCGCTTTCGCCACTTCGGTGCGGACGTCATGCAGGGTCTGGCGCAGGCGGTCGTCGTCGGCGGGCGGGGTGGCGACGGCCGGGCCCGCGCCGTAGTGGGATGCCTGCCGTTGTCCTGGCTGATCGCTCATCGGTGCATTATCTCTTTCTCTAGCTGCTGCAGTTCTTGTGCCCAGGCCGCCAGCCGGGCTTCGGTGCCGGGTGCCTCGTGGCGCAGGAGGCGCTCCACTTCAACCCGCGGGCGGCTGCTGTCCCGGGCTACCGCATCGACGACGTCGGCGCTCGCGGC
>NZ_JBNHGL010000425.1:0-1342 GCF_059091245.1 Arthrobacter sp. Y3225116 | reverse complement strand
TCCCGGCCGACGCCGCCGTCCGCGGCACCGATGGCCGCTTCCTGCAACTGGCCACCCACGACCCGGCCGACGTCCTGGCCGAACTGGCACGGCGCGGCATCGGCCACGCCATGATCGAGGGCGGAGCGACCGTCGCCTCGGCTTTCCTGCGCGCCGACCTGGTCGACGAACTCGTGCTCTATCTGGCACCCCTGATGCTCGGCGCGGGCACCCGTGCGGTGGCCGACCTCGGCATCGGGACGCTGTCCGAGGCCGGCCGCTGGCGTTGGGACAGGGCCGGCGGCAGCACCCGAAACTTGGGCGCGGACCTGCGCCTGCACCTGGAACCCCTGCCGTCCCACGGCACTCAGAAAGGCAAATGAATGTTTACCGGAATCATCGCGGAACAAGGGCGCGTTGAATCGCTGGACCTGAGTCCGGCCACCGACAGCGCAGTGCTGACCTTCACCGCACCCGAAACGGCTGCCGGGCTCGGGCTCGGCGGGTCGATCGCCGTCAACGGCGTGTGCCTGACCGCAGTCGCGCTGGACGGCAGCCGGGTCAGCGTGGACGTGATGGGGGAGACCCTCACACGCACCACCACCGGATCGCTCCGGCCGGGTCAGCCGGTCAACCTCGAACGCTGCGTCCCGGCCGGCGGGCGGCTGGACGGACATGTGGTCCAGGGGCACGTGGACGGTGTCGGCACGCTGGCCGAACGCGAGGACCTGGGCGACTGGGAGCGGCTGCGCTTCACCGTTCCCGTGGAGCTGGCCCGCTACATCGCGGAGAAGGGCTCCATCGCCGTCGACGGCGTCTCGCTGACGGTCACGAACGTCAGCGATGCCGGTGCCGCGACGCAGTTCTTCGAAGTCGGCCTGATTCCCACCACGCTGGCCGACACCGGCCTGGGCGCGAAGCAGCCGGGCGACAGGGTCAACCTGGAAGTGGACGTCCTCGCCAAGTACGCCGAGCGGCTCCTGGCCTTCACCACCGGAGCCAGGGCATGAGCGCCGCGGTGGAGCCGCGGATCGCGCTCGACACCATCGAAGCCGCGGTGGCGGCCATCGCCGCCGGCCGCCCCGTCGTCGTCGTTGATGACGAAGACCGGGAAAACGAAGGCGACATCATCTTCGCCGCCGACGCCGCCACCCCCGAACTGATGGGCTGGACCATCCGCTATACCTCGGGCGTCATCTGCGTGCCCCTGCCGGCGGCACGGGCCGACGAACTGGGGCTGCCGCCCATGGTCGAAGTCAACCAGGATGCCAAGGGGACGGCCTACACGGTTTCCTGCGACGCGGCCGACGGCGTGACCACCGGCATCAGTTCCGCCGACCGTGCGCGCACCGCCGCGGTGCTC
>NZ_JBNHGL010000424.1:0-1346 GCF_059091245.1 Arthrobacter sp. Y3225116 | reverse complement strand
GGCCGGGGCGGCGAGCCCGGCCGGCGACGGCGTGCTGGAGCACAACGGCATCGTGGTGGATCACCGTGCCCGCACGGTGATCCGGTCCGGGCGCGAGCTGGAACTGACCCGAAGCGAATTCGACCTGCTGTACGCCCTGATGGAAAGCGGCCGGGTGGTGCGGACCAAGGCGGATCTGGTCCGCCGGCTTCGCAACGAGCCCTACAACACCGGCGGCTACATTTCGGACTCCGACGAACGCACCATCGAAGTGCATATGGCCAACCTCCGCCGCAAGCTCGGGGATGACACCAAGTCCCCGCGCTGGATCAAGACAGTGCGCGGGGTGGGCTACAGCCTGGCACCGAAGCGGTGACGCCGCCCGGGCGCGCATTTCCCGCCTGACGGGCGCGCTACTGCAGATGCAGGCTGCGCAGCTGTGACGTCGTCGTCATCCCGCAGGCGCACAGCTCGTCCAAAAGAGTTGCCGCGGCGTCAAAGAGCCGGCCGTTGACCAGGCCTTCGAGATGTTCTGCCATCTGGCCAAGCCGTCCGGCCCCCACCATGCTGCTGGAAATCTTCAAACTGAGGATTGCGTCCATGGCGTCTTCGGCGTCCCGGGCGAGAATGGCGCTGGAGACCCTTCCAAAGCGGTGTTCCCACAGCCCCACGAAATTGCCAATGAAACGGCGGCGCATGCTGCCGTCGTGGTCGTCGAGGTCAGTTGCCAGTTTTTCCAGCACTGCTGGTGAGACCAGAGGAATCTCCGGCGAAATGGCCGTCACGAGAACCCCTGGGGGCCGGACGCGGAGGACTGCCCGGAAAAGAGCATCGGGCGGCGCCCCTTTCAAACTTGTTGCGACTTCGAACTACTTACATCGTAAGCGACTGCCCGGGCCCGCCGAGGCGTGCAGGCGCAACCTTGGGTAACTCTTGAGCACCAATCTCGATTGACGGGTGCTCCGGCCGGGCGGACCGACGGGCGTGGTCCACGGCGTCGCCGGTATCGGGCAGAGCCTCCCGAGCGGACCAGGCGATCCCCCTTATGCCAAAGCTGAGCAAATCTTCAGCGGAAGCCTCCGCGGCCTTAAGCGACATCGGTCACAGTGTTGTCTGTGGTTTCAGACCCCGTGCCCGGGGGCCGGAGGCACAGGCTCCATTAGTCCACCATCCGGTGGGAACAGCCCCAGTACCCTGCCCTTGTCCGTCCGGAGGGAGTGCTCCGGACCCGAGGGTGGTGCTGGGGCTGTTCCTGTTCCTCGTGCTAGCTGCCCAGGCCCGCCCGCCGAAGCGCCTCGGCCATTGCCGTGTCGGCGGAGCCGCCCGGGCCAGGAGTGCGGCCGGTGCCTCCGGCGAACTTGCCACCG